>NZ_LPVJ01000030.1 GCF_001516615.1 Ferroacidibacillus organovorans
GATCCACCCACACGACTGAAAGACGAGAGTTCTTTGAATCCAGGTTTACATAAACGAGCCATGGTTCACACCCACATCGCTAAGAGATAGGCCGTTAGATGCCTTCTCGTCGATTTTTGGGGTGTACCAGAAATGTCAATAGTTTTATTGTGATTTCATAAACTTTACACAAAAATAGAGATCCAAATTTATACAGCAACTGCATAACTCATGATAACACATTTATATCATATCATTAACATTGCATCGGAGGTTATAAAAAAAATAGGAGGGTCTACTAAATGTTTCGAAACATCAAAAAGAATTTTGTAACACTTGTTGCAGGTTGTATTATGCTTGTATTGCCCGTGGCTGTGACTTCTGGATCGGCATTTGCAGCTACCCAGTCAACCACATCTAGCATTGCTCCCAATTCGACTGCATCATCTAACTATAGCTGGAATTTGTCACCGAATACGTCCTCTACATTCGGCCCAGCGATCGCAGTCACAAATTATGAGAATGTCGGACTAGAACTCGTTCAGTCAAGTCCAAGTGGAAATACGGTCGGGTGGTATCGGTTAGATTATACAAATGGTCAACCGGCAACAGCATGGAATGTAGTAAATGGAAACCAGACGTCTGATTACTGGGTTTATTGGGATGTTGCCCCTGGATCCTACGAGTTGCAAGTATATAATGCTGGTTCCGGTCAACTCCAAGGAAACGGATATCTCTGGTATTAGCTCTTTTAGACAGCAAATGGTGCCGACGTCTTCAGAGATTTGGAGATATCGGTATACCCAAACTATCCATAAGTTGATTTAAGATGTATTCGCGCTTTTCCTGAGAGATAAGATCGTCAAACGACCTTTTAGTAAATTAGGAGGATCTATGTCTGTTTTGCAGGTTAGCCACGTTTCAAGGTCAGGTTTTAATAAACCCCTAGTTGATAATTTGTCCTTCTCTGTTGGGGAAGGGGAAATCGTTGCTCTTGTTGGTCCCAATGGGGCAGGGAAAACGACAACTCTTGGATTAATTCTTGGTTTAATACGTCCTGATTCTGGAAAAATTGTAATTTGTGGACATGATATGAACCGTGATCGGGTACGTGCACTTCGACATGTGGGGGCTGTATTAGACAACGCTGCGATGTATCCCTATTTGACTGGAAGAGAAAATCTGAACCATTTCGCTAGACTGGCGAACATACTAGAAAGAGAGATGCGAATCTCAGAGGCTGTCGCATTAGTAGGGTTACAAGATTGCATTCACAATAAGGTAGGTACATACTCTCTGGGGATGCTACAACGTCTCAGCATCGCACAGGCTTTGATAAGGAAACCTAAACTTCTGGTTCTGGACGAACCTACAAATGGACTTGATTTATTGCACATTCGATTCCTTCGATCATTGCTCAAGCAACTATCTGCAAGTGGTAGTGGAATTTTGATGTCAAGTCACTTATTGCACGAAGTTGAATACACATGTGATCGTATCGTGATGATTAAAAGCGGAAAACTCATTCGAGAATCGACGATTCATGAATTGCAACACTTCGAAAATAAACCCTTTATTGCTATTGGTGTCAGTAATCCGAGAAACGCCATCGAAATCCTACAGTGTAAAGGTTGGGGGTTTCATATGGTTTCAGATCAAGAAATTCAAGGACAGATCGAGAGTTCTACTGTTCCACTCATCATACGACATCTCGTATTTTCAAATATTGACGTTTTTTCCGCAAAAATAATACCGCGTTCACTCGAAGATTTATTAGAAGAGAGCTATTTTTGATCATATATACATGTTTAACGCTAGGAGGGATTTCTATTCTTCGTGTTTTTATTTTTGAATGGGCAAAATTGGTGCGTCGAAGACGGCTTTGGATCCTATCTCTGTTCATGGTTCCTATAAGTATCTATTATGGATTTGGCCTACATCAATATGCAGTCCGAAGCGAAGCGATGTCACCATCCTACCAAATAGCAGGGTACGAGCAGTATTATTCTGGATTGATGCAACGTCTCAAGACGGATCCGCGAAATCAACAGTTCTATCGACAACAATTGAATAACGCTTCTCTTCAAATAAAAATTCTAAAAAACCAGGAATTATCCTATTCATCGAAAGATTGGACGAAATATCTAAAGAGCGAACTTTTATCAAGATTTAAGTCTGTTCGCCTTCAGGGAAATGCTAATACAAACGCTGCTCAGGCACAAAACCAATTAATGATTCTTATAGATAAGTATGAACTGAAGAATTCTGTAAGGCCGCGACCCACTTGGAATCCGACTGCCATGCAATACTTTAATCACTTTATGCCAACGGTTGCTGACCTTATTATTCCATTAATCATTGTTCTCCTTGTTGCTGATGTACTATCATCAGAGAGAAACTCGGGATCAATTCGCTTACTCATTATTCAACCGATCTCTCGTGCACAAATTCTTTTGGGAAAATGGATACTTGGATTGACGAGTACGATGATTATGACGATCATCGTTATGCTAGGTCTATTTGTTATCGGCACACTCATGATGGGATTTGGTGGGTTGAGACAGCCCGTTGCTGTGGGCATTGCTTATCAATTTGTGCCTATCTCATCCATAATAAATGGTTCAGGTATACATGGCCAGTCAATACAAGTTATTGATTTAAAACAGGCACTTGTGATCCCCCAGTGGGCCGTATTGATTTATTCGATCGGGTTGACAGTTCTTTCTGAATGGGCAATAACGAGTCTGGTCGTGCTTGTTTCCACATTGACCGCATCCCCACTTGTCAGCACGGTTATTTCACTGTTCATCGTATGTACAGGGTATTTAATCAGTCGGATAGCTGATGCACATCTATGGATTTTGCCATTCTATTTTACATATCTAGATTTAATGAAAATCTGGATGGGTTCTTTGTCATCAAAGATGAACATGAATATTTCTCTCTGGACCGGAATTAGCGTGCTGATCATCTGGATTGCCATTCCAATCATTCTTGCTTGTTGGCGTTTTTCACGCGCTGACTACATGGGGACATCATCATGATGAATCAATGGTTTACGGCGTTTACGAAGAAAAAGAAAATACTCAAATCAATCTTTCATGACTCAGCGCTTCCCATCGTTTTAGTAACAACACTTATCTTCCATATATGGGTGTGGCAGCATTCTTCGTACACCTTGACGGGTGATATGATACGCTACGACCAAATGGCGAGGCACCTTGTATATCAACACTACTTGGGTTTCGGACGAGTGCCCGATGCCTATGTCACGCCAGGCTATCCTCTTTTCGTGGCGGGATTGTATGAGTTGCTTAGGGTCTTTGGGCTGGGGCAGCATTCACAGATTTCCTCCTTTATTCGATTTTTCTTTCTCATCCAACAGCTATTCACCGTTTCCATTACTTGGGTGAGTTATGCGTTGGCGAGAAGGTTAGCAAATTTCTATATCGGAATTGCCGCAGCGTGGCTTTCTGTATTCTATCTTCCCAATGCATTCATTGGTTCGATGATGTTGACGGAGGCGCTGTATATTCCTGTATTGCTCTTGGTCGTTATTGTCTTTGTTGACGCCCAAAAAAAGGAGAGTATACGGGGATACATGTTTGTTGGATTGATTCTCGGGTTGGCGACGTTGGTACGTCCTACGGCAGGAATCCTTCTTCCGCTATGGGCATTGCTTATCTGGTTAAAACCAAAAGCTGGACCATTGAAAGTTTTGCTTACCGAACGATTTGCAACGGTGTTTCCTTTTGTTGCTGCTTTAATTTTGGGCTTTGTCATAACGATGATTCCGTGGTGGGTGCGCAACCTACTTGATTTTCATCATTTCATTTTTCTCTCGTCCGAGGCGGGAAATCCATTGCTCCAAGGCTCTGATCCATATTTCCATATATCACTAAATCATTTACTTGCCATGGCGTTGGACAGTCATTGGGGGCTCCAGACGTATGCGATTAGACGAATTTGGCATGGATTCACACATCACTTCTGGTATTACTTAGGCTGGTATACCATTGGGAAGATACCTCCTCTTTTTTATAGTCCATGGTTGCTTTGGTTTTTTGCCAACAGTAAAGCTTTCATATGGGTGCATCGATTGATTTGTGTGCTAGGTGGCCTCTCTGCGGTTGTGAGTCTCAGACGGCTCGCACTACGTCCGCTGGCTGCAACAAGCATCCTTCTCACAGTAGTGCAATTTGCCTTTCTTCCAATCGAGCGTTATGTATATCCGGTAATCGTTCTTTGGTGCGTATTGATTCCACTGATTGGTAGTCATTACCTATCGCGAATATCTCTAAAGTTAAATAGAAATTGAAAAAACATCCAATGAAATTTAGACACATGATGTTCTCAATTGTTGATCGATACGAAACTAAAGATGCGTGTATAAAAAAGATGTTACGAATGATCCACTAAACTATGTAAAATAGGATTCCGCATGGCCAATTTGAAGAGCTAGATTTTTCGACTTTATTTTTGTGAATCCGTGCAGTTCACCGTGTAGAGGGTCGCCAATACCATAGGGTTTAATCAGTGCCCCTTTTAGTTCGAGCAATGATCGGGGCAAGGATTTTTTCCTTCTGTTCCGTTTTATAAACAGACAAATCCTCGACGGCTTTTTTGCTGAAACGTATCTCCACATGGTATGGTTTGAGTAGATCGTTTAAAACCTCTACTACCGTTAACATTATTCCTCCTCAACGCTGTCACTCAGTAAAGCAATTCGATTTACATCCAAATCAAGATCATAAATAACCTGAGCTAACGGAGTTTCTGAATGGTCATTCTTTCGCTCCAAAACAATTTGATATATGATCTGCTCCATTGCTTCCTCTACAAACTTTAAAACATCTGAACGCGCGTAGTTGTCATGGTCTCTGGCACCCCGTTTGTACCTCCGTTTCACTCAAAAGTATGCCATCGCAACGTTATTTGATGCGTACTATCACATGGATCATGTGTATTGGCAACACGCTCGTTTACGTGGATATCGATTACTACGAAGATCACGATGGCAGCGAGTGCGATTTGGCATGGAATACCTCCTCTTTTCGCAGTCGAATCATCGCCAGGATGCCGAGTAGGGGGCCGATGCTTAAAATTGAAAATACAAAGCGCCAGCCTAGTTGGTTTTGCAGGTATGGAATCAAGTTGATCGATACGACTGTGACGAGAAATCCGATGGCCATTTGAAACGTGAGTGCGGTGCCTGTGTATTGTGGTTCTGCATACTCCGTGACGGCAGCCGAGAATTGCGCGGAATCGGCGATCACTGAGAATCCCCAAATGCTTGCCACTGTGATCGTAATCCACACGGGGTCTCGGTAGGTAAAGCCGATCGCAACAGAACAAATAGCGCTGATCGTCATCGCGACGCTTGTAAGGCGCGCCCTGCCAATCTTGTCTGCGAAGGCGCCGCCAAGCGTGCTGCCGGCTGCCCCGGCAATTCCGATGACCAAGAAGGCGTAAAATGTACTGGCGTGTTGCAGGGATTTTCCGTGAATCGTGTATGAAAAACTCGCGGTTAAAAAGATGGGGAGCCACGTCCACATGGCATAGAGCTCCCACATATGTCCGAAATACCCGTAATTGGCAAGCATGACGGGACGATTCCTGATCACTTGTTGCAGCATCTTCAGTGAAACGGGGGCCGACTTGATCGAAATTTGTGGGGCATCTGGTAAAAGAAAAAGAATGAGGACAGCGGAGAGCAGTGCCAGGAGTGAACTGATCCGTATAATCCATACCCAGTCGATGGATGTCATGAACAACAGAATAAAATGAGGTAGTGCAGACCCTAGCGTCAATCCTCCTATGAGAATGCCCATGCTGATTCCCCGTTTCGTAGGAAACCACTGGGACAGTATTTTTACCGCGATAGGATAGACTCCTGCGAGGGTGATCCCTGTAAGAAATCGTAAGATGAGGGATTGATCGATCCCGGGACTAAAAAGTAGCAGTCCGTTTACGATGGAACCAGTGAGTGCTGACAAAGCAAAGAGCCTTCTTGATGGTACGCGATCGGCGATGCTTACATACGCGCTTGTAGAAGCGCCAACGACAAATCCAATCTGGACAGAAGCTGTTAACCATGCTCCCCACACTGGTCCGACATGCCACTGTGCCTCCAATTGAGGTTCGACAGCGGACGCGCTGAACCATAGACTTAATGCGAATAATTCTGCGAGTGCGATCCAAACAAGTGCGAGCCATCGACTGTAGGGATGGGTTCCTGGTTGTACGGTTTGATTGTCAAGCATGATTTACCCTCGTCCTTTTCAACACTTCTGCGATATCCTGTGTCGTGCTGCACCATCATTATAAAACGTATCACTTCAATTGGGGAAAAGGGAAGATCTCTGTGTCATTCTAAGTACGGATTGAAGTGCGTAAAGTTTAAGCTCGATAGGCTACACCAAAAACAGGTTGCGCATCCAAAACGTTTTGGATATACTTTGTTTAGGAAGAATCACAAAAGATTGCTAGGGTGTCCGAGGAAATTGGCGATCAAGGCCTATCGCTTCGGGCGTAACAAAGCAGTGTGAGATCGGCGAGTGAGTGGGTAGGGGGGCGCAACGTTGCCAGTTACCATCCGCGAAGTGGCAAAAGCGGCGGACGTCTCGATTACTACCGTCTCGCGCGCATTGAATGGGTATAGCGATGTGAGTGAAGAGACGCGTCGGCGTATCATGCGCGTGGCGGAGGAGTTGAACTATCGTCCGAACGCGGTTGCGCGCAGTCTTGTCACGAATCGCACGCGCACGATCGGCTTTTTGGTTTCTGAGCTTAGCAAGGGACGAACGGGCCACTACTACCTGTTTCCGATTCTTTACGGGATGCAGGATCGACTCGCGGAACTCGGGTACGATCTGATACTCGTCAGTACGACGACGACGCGTCAACGCGAGATTACGTATCTTGACTTCTGCACAGAGCGCCGTGTGGAAGGCGTTGTCGCGATGGGGCTGCGATTGGATGACCCGTATCTGCATGAGATCGTGGAGTCGCCGCTGCCGAGTGTCGTCATTGATGTGCCGCTTTTGAGTGATCGCTGCGGGTATGTCATGACAGACAACGTGTACGGCGCCAAGCTTGCGGTTCGCCATCTTCTCGGGCGAGGCCACAAAAAGATTGGATTTGTAAACGGTCACAGCCAGGCGGCGGTCAGCATGGATCGGCGCCGCGGGTATGAAGAGGCGATGGTGAGCGCCGGGTTTAGAGCGGACCAACTTCCGGTGTTTGAGTCTGATTTTACGCTGGAAGGCGGGAAACAGGCGAGTGAGATTCTCCTTGAAAAGCATCCGGAATTGACGGCGATCTTTTACGCCAGCGATTTGATGGCGATTGGCGGACTCCGCTTTTTGCACGAGCGCGGTCGCAACGCGCCGAAGGATTTGGCGGTCGTTGGATTTGACGATGTGGAATTGTCAGAAGTTGTAACGCCTGCACTCTCCACAATTCGCCAGAAGCGATACGAAATCGGCGTGACGGCGGCAGAGATGCTTGTCGAGATGATGGATGCGGATGGTTTTCCGCAGGGCAGGATGCTCGCACCCGAGTTGATTGTGCGCGCCTCCTCCTGAAGGTGTGGCGGTTGTCACGCAAAGTGCGACATGGTTTGAGTGAAAGGATTTTTTTGTTTATTTTCCGAAACGTTTCGGATGAATGTATGCGTTTTCTCAATTTGCTATAAATGATTGCCAAAATGTTCGGGTGCATTCGCATAAATAGGGTGTGTCGCGGTTTCGGCGGCGTGAAGTTTGCTGGATGAAGTGGTTTGAAAGGGTGTCGGCTATGGATTTTCACGTCATCAAAGAAAACGATTTATTTCTTCTTTCCAAAGGGGATGGACGGGTTCCGCACCCGGAGGAAGATGCGTTTGGCTATGGCCTTTTTACGAAAGATACGCGCATGCTTTCCGTGCTGGCGATGGATATTGAGCCGCTGAAGCTCACGCTGCTTGACGCGGATGCGTCCGGAAATTATCGCTCTGTCTACCACTATAGCAATGAAGGGAATCCTGTCGCAGAAACGTTTCCGGGGCAGTCCATTTTGGTGACAAATCAACGGACGGTTGACGGGCAGACGTTTCGCGATGAGGTGACGGTTGAGAACTTCGGTAAAAAAGCGGTTGATTTGACGTTGGTCTATCACGTTGACGCGGATTTTCGCGACATGTTTGAAGTGCGCGGCTACGCTCCGAAAAACCTCAGTCGCTCCATTCAAAAAGAACTGGCGGGACACACCGCGCGCATTTCGTATCAGGCGGTTGATGGACAGATACTGACGACAAATTTTGCGCTTACACATGTGGGGGATGCGGCAAAAGAGACGGATGACGCGCTGAACGACGTGCATACCACGTCACGCGAGGGCGACGGCGAGGATCAGGTGCTGCGCATGCGGACAGAAGAAACGCGTGGGAATGGCGCGATGAGCGCAGGATCTGAGCGCGGAATCACGCTTCGTCTGCCGATCCGCGTTAGAGCGCAAGGAAAAGAGACGTATGTGTTGACTGTTTTGCCGCAGGTGCAGAATTCGGGGGAACGCCTGGAAACCGAAGAAATCCACGGTATCCGAAACGTTTCAGTTTACACAGAATCTACGAATTTGGATCAGGTCGAGAGCGCGTATCAATTGTGGCTTGCACAGACCACGAGAGTTAGCGGTGATGCTTCCTTTGTAGCGTGGTACGACCGGGGAATCAAGGATATCCGGATGCTGCTCTCCGATATTGGCTATGGAACATTTCCTGTCGCAGGCGTTCCCTGGTACGCGGTCCCGTTTGGCCGGGACAGTCTGATCACCGCGCTTCAACTGTTGCCCGTTGACCCGCAGGTGGCGCGCGGCACGCTTTTGACGATGGCTGCCTTTCAAGGTAAGAACTACGATCCTGCGCGCGATGAACAGCCGGGAAAGATCATGCATGAACTGCGCGTCGGCGAGATGACACGCATTGGCGAATTGCCTTTTGGCCCGTATTACGGATCGATTGACTCGACGCCTCTCTTTTTATGTCTCGCAGCAGATTATTTTGCGTGGACGGGGGACGAAAAAACGCTGCGCGAGTTGTTGCCGACGATCGATCGCGCGTTTGCCTGGATTGAGCGCGATGGAGATCGCGACGGCGACAGTTTTGTCGAGTATTACCGCGAATCAGAGCGCGGCATCTCCAATCAAGGGTGGAAGGATTCGGGCGACTCTGTGGCGCACACGGACGGCAGACTTGCGCAAGCGCCGATTGCACTGTGTGAGGTTCAGGCATATGTGTATCGGGCCTACCGCATGTTTGCGCCGATTTATCGCCACCTGGGACGCGCGCAGGAGGCCGCTCAATTTGGGGAACGTGCGGCGCGCTTGCGAAAAAACTTTCACGACGCATTCTGGATTGAGGAAAAAGGGATTGTCGCACACGCGCTGGATGGACAGAAAACACGTGTGGAAACCGCAGCCTCCAATATGGGGCACGTCCTCTTTGGCGGGATACTTGATCGCGACAAAGCGCAAAGGGTGGCGGCGCGCCTGCTCTCTGACGATATGTTCTCAGGGTTTGGCATTCGCACGCTGTCAACGCATGAGGTTTCCTACAACCCGATCAGCTATCATAACGGGACCATCTGGCCGCACGACAACGCGCTCATCATCGCGGGACTCGCGAATTACGGTTTTCACGAAGCGCTCGCAAAAGCGGCGGGTGCGCTCAATCGCACTGCGTCGAAGATGGAGCATCACCGCTTGCCTGAACTTTTTGGCGGACTCTCCTCCGATCTTGTTCATCAGCCTGTACCGTATCCCGTCTCTTGTTCGCCTCAGGCGTGGGCGGCCGCAACGCCTTGCATGGTTTTGCAGGCGCTGCTCGGGGCAAGGCCAGATGCGCTCACAGGCATCATCGAGCTAAACCCCGTCCTGCCAGACGGCGTCGATGCACTAAGCGTCAAAGGTATGCGCCTTGGTGAAGCGACGCTGAGTGTGACGCTTGAGCGGGATGAACAGAACCAAACCCGCTATCGCGCACAGCTTGAGGGTGGCCCGTGGAAGATCGGGACGATCCATTCTGAGAGGGGTGATGCGGAAGAAGTAGACATGAATGTTCATGGTGTGCAGTGAGAAATGAGCAAATGTTGGTCAATCAGAGGAGGGTCAATTCAAATGAAAAAGAAGAACGCAAACAAGTGGTTTGGCATCGCGGCAAGTGGCGCCCTTTTGGCTGGATTGGTACAAGTCGCCCCATCCTTTGCGGCAACGCACAAAGCGGCACCGCGCAAGGCAGCGCCCGTGATCCATCTCACACTCGGGCAGTGGTCTTCCAGTCCCGCTGAGCATCAACTGGTACTCAACCAAGCCGCGCTCTTTATGAAGGAAAACCCAGGCATCGATGTGTCGGTCCGCGTGGTGACGGGTAACTACCTACAAGTTATGCAACCAATGCTCGCATCCCATACTGCACCGGACGTTTTCTATGTCGACTCTTCGTACGCCCCGCAACTCGAGGCATCGGGCGTTATCATGCCACTCAATCACTTTATCGCGCAGGATCATGTCGCAGTCAAAGATTTCTATCCAAATCTCGTCAAAGCATTCACGTACCGCGGCACGATCTATGGTTTGCCAAAAGACTTCAACACGCTCGCGCTTGAGTCAAACCCCGCGCTGCTCGCAAAAGCCGGAATCAAAACGCCTCCTGCGACATGGGCGCAATTCGCAGTGGATGCCGCAAAGCTAAAAGCCAAGGGCATCGTGCCGATCTCTTTCCCCATCGACGTGGCGCGCTACTATCCATTCATTCGCGACATGGGTGGCAGTTACTACAACACGAGCCGCGGTCTCGCGACGTTCCCGAACAAGAACAACTTTGCGGGGCTTAACTGGTTCATGCAGATGAACGAGAAAGGTTACTTTGTCAACCCGACGCTTCAGGGCGCGAGTTGGGGCGGACAGGTGTTCGCAGAAGGACGCGCCGCGATGACCGCAGAAGGCGCGTGGATCGTACCATCACAGCAATCGACTGCGCCTAAAATGAAATACAACATCACAAACTTCCCTACGCTAAACGGTCACGACTCGAACATGGTGTATACCGTTGCGTATGAAATGGCGAAAGCCACAAAGTATCCGGCTGCCGCGGCAAAACTTTTGTTCTTCATGACAGGTCCGCAAGCGCTCGCAATGACCGCAAAAAGCGGAATTGCGATGCCTGCGCGCAAGAGCCAAGAGCCACTGTTCCTAAAAGATTGGCCTTCGTACAAAGCGTTTGTCAATGGCGTCAAAGACGCGTATCCATACCAGTTTGGCCTGTTGGGTCAAAACTTTGTCAACGCGATCAACAACGCGACGCAGGCAGGCATTCTCAAGCATCAGAGCGCGCAAACGGTGCTCGGAAACGCGGCAAGCACGCTCAGTTCTCAGAGCAACTATTAATCTGCCATTCTCGCGTGCGTCTCGCGTCGATTCTGCGGGGCGCACGTGAAATTTTGAGGAGGGGGCTACACCGTGGGGGTGGAATTGGCGAAACTTCCGAAGATGAAACGTCGCCGCATCACACGCAGTGCCGTCGATCAGGCGTTGGCTGGCTATCTCTTCGTTTTGCCAGCACTCGCGTCGCTCGTCATTTTTCTGTTGGGACCTATCATCTATTCCTTTTATATCAGCTTCCAACACTTCAACTATCTCGATCCGCAGGCGGCCACCTGGGCTGGATTTGACAATTATCTTCATCTCTTCGTTGATCCCGTCTTTTTGCAGGCGCTATGGAACACGTCTTTGTATACGCTTGTCGTCGTTCCCGTACAAACCGCCATTGCGTTGTTTCTCGCGCTGATTGTCGAGCGCATTCGCGGGAAAAGCTTTTTTCGCGTCGCCTATTATCTTCCTTCTGTCACGTCATCTGTCGCAGTCAGTGTGATGTTTGTTTTTATCTTTGGACAGACGGGCCTTTTAAACAACTTTCTTTCTATTTTTGGGATTCAGGGGCCAAACTGGCTGAACAATCCCTCGACGGCGCTTCTCGCTGTGATGATGATCGGCGTGTGGACGACGGTCGGACAGTTTATGATCATCTATCTGTCGGGTCTGCAATCGATTCCAGAAGACGTCTATGAGGCGGCGTCGATCGACGGCGCTGGCGGTGTGTCGATGCTTCGCTATATCACGGTGCCGCTCCTGAGGCGGACGACGTTTCTGATCGTGGTTATGGGGATGATCGGAACCTTTCAATTGTTTGATACAGTTGATGTCATCTCAAATGGACAGGGCGGTCCGATTGGCAGCACGATGACCGTGGTGCTTGATATCTTTAACAAGGCGTTCCGGGATATGGCCATGGGGTATGCGTCTGCGATGTCGTTTTTCTTGTTTGTCGTCATTCTCATTTTGACACTGATTCAAAACTTCGTGCTCGGGAGGGAGAATCAATGATGAAGACACAAACGAGAAAGAACAAGATGGGGATAGGAACCATCCTGTTTTATGCGGTGGCCATCGGCTATGTCTTTGTCACGCTGTCCCCCTTTTTATGGTCGATTTATACATCACTCAAACCCACATCTGAAGTGTTTACGACATTTGTTCCGTGGAATACTTTGACACTCAGCAATTACACGTACATCATGGGGCAGTTTCCCTTTGCGCGCTGGCTGCTCAATAGCTTGATCGTCGCCGTGCTTGTCACGGTTGGCAATCTCGTGGTCAACACACTTGCCGGCTATGCGTTTGCAAGGCTTAAATTTCCGGCACGCGGCTTTTTGTTCTATTGTTTTCTCGCAATCATGATGATTCCGGGACAAGTGCTACTCGTGCCAATCTATATCATGCTTTCACAGATCGGTTGGATCGACACGTACCAAGGCTTGACCGTTCCTTTTCTCATGAATGCATTCATGATCTTTCTCGCTCGTCAGTTCTTTCTTGAGATGCCAAAGGATCTGGAAGAGGCGGGGCGGATTGACGGGTTGTCCCACTGGGGCGTATTTTTCCGAATCTATTTGCCGCTTGCGTCGCCGCTGCTCGCGGCGCAGACGATTCTCACGTTCCAGGGGAACTGGAATTCATTTCTCTGGCCGCTCATGCTTGAGACAAGTCAGCACATGTATACATTGCCGGTCGGGCTGAATTCGTTTTACGGCCAGTACAACGCCTACTGGAACAGTGTTTTGGCGGGTTCGATCCTGCTTACCATTCCAATGATTGTCGTGTTTCTCGTCTTTCAAAAACAGTTCATCAAAGGGATTGCAACGACTGGAATCAAGTAGCCCTGTTGATGGACTCGGTCACGTCATGTCTCGCATCATCTGAAGCGCACTCCTGTGAGTGCAATTCGGGTGATGCGAATTTTTTTGCGATCAGGGGGGCTGCTTTATTCTTTCTTTAGATTTGCCTGCTACTGTGAGCGTGTGAAAACAGCAAAAGGATCGAGTGGAGGACGCACATGGCAGAGCAGGCAGCCGTCACACTTCAGAATGTGACCAAACGCATCGGTGCAAAGACGCTGGTGGACAACCTATCGTTAGACATACCGGCAGGGGAAGTGTTCGGATTTTTGGGGCCCAATGGCGCGGGAAAGACGACGACGATCCGCATGATGGTTGGATTGATCTCAATGACGCAAGGCAAGGTGCTCATCAAAGGGCACGACGTGGTGCGTGAACATCGCGCGGCGCTCTCGCAAATCGGGTGTATCGTCGAAAACCCGGAATTGTACAAGTTTCTGACAGGGTATCAGAACCTTTTGCACATGGCTCGCATGACGCCGGGAACGTCGCGCGCGCGCATCAATGAGGTCGTCGAGATGGTGGGTCTGCAAAAGCGGATTCACGAGAAGGTAAAGACCTATTCGCTCGGAATGCGCCAGCGTCTGGGTCTTGCTCAGGCTCTGCTGCATCGTCCGGCCGTGCTCATTCTCGACGAACCGACAAACGGTCTTGACCCAGCCGGCATCCGTGAGCTTCGTGATATGCTGCGCCGTCTCGCGTGCGAAGAAGGCATGAGTGTGATTGTGTCAAGCCACTTGCTCTCGGAGATGGAACTGATGTGCGACCGCGTGGCGGTAATCGCGCAAGGGAAGCTGATCCATGTGGAGCGCGTGCAGGAATTGATGGCGATTGGCAACGAGGCGCAGGCGACGGTCTTTGACGTCGCAGACCCAGGCGCTGCGCTCTCCTATTTGCGCGAGCATCTCGGGGATGCATTTGCGATGGAGGTGGAAGGTCCAAAAACCGTGAGGATAATGCTCACGCGTGACCAGATTCCGCAGATAATCGAGACACTTGTGCTCGGGAAAATTCCTCTGTATGGCGTGCAGACACAGGGCAAGACGCTCGAAGATACCTTCTTGCAGATGACGGGAGATGGAGTCATTGCTTAATCTGATTCAGAATGAGAATATGAAAATTTATCGACGACTGCGCTCATGGATTTTTGTGATCATCATGGTTGGCATCGTCATTCTGACGGGGACGCTCATGAAAACGCACGAGGCGCCGATCCCTGCAAACTGGAAGGCGTCTCTTGCCGTCAGTGACCAATCGCTGCAAAGCGCTGTGACGAGCCCAAATGTGCCTGCGCGTGTCAAGAGCACGCTTGAATTGACACTCAAGAAGAATGAGTATGCGATTGCGCACAATATTGCGCCGAGCGCAACGACGGCCTGGGGCTTTGCGACGACGATTGAACAGCGTGCGACCGGCGTTCTCATTTCCGTTTTTGTCGCCATTGTGGCGGGGGATATCGTGGCGGGAGAGTTCTCGACAGGGACGATCAAGCTGCTCTTGACGCGACCGCAGAGTCGCGGGCGGATCCTTCTCTCGAAGTATATTGCCACGCTGCTTTTCTCCGTATTTTTAATCGCGGTTACTATGGTTGCATCGCTCGCCGTCGGAGGGCTTCTCTTTGGCTTTGGCGGTGTTGACCAACCCTATTTGTACCAAGCGGCAAGCGGTGCGATAAAACAGGTCAACATGGTCGCTTATCTGTTCATCAACTACGGGTATAACAGCATCACCATGATCATGATTGCCACAATCGCGTTTATGATCTCGACCATTTTTCGCAGCAGCGCCGTGGCGATCGCCATCTCCATCTTGTCGCTCTTCATCGGAAATACGCTGGTGTTTGTGCTGAGTTCGTATTCGTGGGATCGCTACATCCTGTTTGCGAACACCGATCTCTCACAGTATCAGTTCGGCACACCTGTTCTATCAGGCATGACGCTTGGATTCTCGATCACCATGCTCGCCCTTTACTTTGTCGTGTTAAACGCACTCTCGTGGTATCTTTTTAAAAAGCGTGACGTGTCGCTCACGTAATCCCTGAAGGCGGTGGACTGGGGGAATCGGATGCAGGAATATATTCTTGTCGTGGACGATGAACCGGAGATTTGCATGTTTCTAAAGGAAGTCCTGGAACGCGTCGGGTATCAGGTGGAAACGGCGCATTGCGGCGACGAAGCGATCGCTCGTGTCAAGACGGGTCCGCAGCCGGATTTGATCGTGCTCGACGTGATGATGCCAAGGATGGATGGCTTTGAAGTGTGTGAACAACTGAGGCGAATGGTCAACTGTCCGATCCTGTTTCTAAGCGCGCGCGATCAGGAAGTGGATCGTGTGCGTGGACTTATCGTCGGGGGCGACGATTACCTCGTCAAACCGTTTAGCGTCAAGGAACTGCGGGCGCGCGTGCACGCACATTTGCGCCGAGAGACGCGCGCGCGTGCGGATGACGGTCCGCGTTTGATGCACATCGGGGCACTGTCGATTGATGTGCAGGGAGGCGCCGTCGCCGTGAGAGGGGAGCCAATTCCGTTTACTCAGCGTGAGTTTGCGATCCTCATGTTTCTCGTGTCACACCAAGGGCAGGTGCTCTCAAGAGAACAGATTTATGACGCGGTGTGGGGGATGGACGCGCAAGGGGATGTAGCGACGGTGACGGAACACATTAAAAAGATACGCGCAAAACTCGCCGTCTTTGATACGGAGCGCTCGTATATCAGCACAGTGTGGGGTGTGGGGTACAAGTGGGAGAGGGAAAACGGAGGATTCGTCACTCGATCCGAAAGCAGATGATCCTGAGTGTGATTCTGATCGGCGTGTGCAGTTTCGCGGCCACCCTCGTTACGTATATCCTCGCAGCCCATTTGGGGGTATTCGCGGGACAACAACGTGTGATGCAAAAAGGTGCAAAACTGGAGGCGCTCGTTCGCGCGCAGGGCGCTGCTGTTTTGAATCGTCGTATGGAGACGAGCCTGACTAAGACATTTCCGCAAACGCTTGGCGTCTATGAAGTGATGCGTCCTGATGGAATGCCGCTTTATGGCAGTGAGACGCGCAGGTTGTATGACTCTGCCCAAAGCGTCGCGCGTCACTTGAACATCGAGAATGTGCAACCTGTGCGTGGGCTGATCGGCGGAACTGTGACAAGGCTCATGCCTGTGCTCGGGGCAAACGGAACGCTTGTCGGCGCGGTGTATTACGCCTTTTCGTTCCATCCTTTTCAGGGAAGCGCGGAATTTTCCCGAACTCCACTCGTCATTGGGACACTCATGACACCCTTTTTCTTCATTGGACTCTTTACGTACCTCTTTTCACGCAGGTTGAGTCGAAAGGTCAATCGACCCGTGCAGACGCTTATGAAGGCGATTCAAAAGATTCAAGCGCGCGATCTCGATTTTGTCGTCGAGGAGAAGAGCGACAATGAGTTGGGTGATTTGCTTTATGCGTTTGAAAAGATGCGTCAGGATCTCAAAGAAGCGCTGTTGCGCCAGTGGTCGCTCGAAGAGGAGCGGCGGGAACTCTTGGCGGCAATTTCGCACGATGTGCGCACGCCGCTCACGATGATCCGCGGTCACGCAGAATTGCTGGGTGAGATGGAGGGACGATCGTCAACTGCGGCGCGCTACGCAGAGACGATTTTACGCAATGTCGATCGCGTGACGCATTTGATGAGTGATCTGCACACGGTGGCGGAGCTTGAGCGTGGGCAGTTTGCGATTCGGCCGCGACTCGTTGCGCTGCGTGAGCTTCTTGGCGCGAAGATTGAAGAGTATCAAACGTGGGCGGCGGCAGAGGCGATCCGTGTGGATCTGAGCTATGCGGATGCGCAGGATGATACGGACGCGGTGGGTGGCGCTGAGTTGGTTATGCTGGATCCGGATCGATTCGCGCAGATTTTGGATAATCTGATCGCGAATGCGCTGCGCTTCACGCCGCGTCGTGGTCAGATTAGCTTGAGCGTTGAGCAGCGTGAGGATGGCTTGTCTGTGCGCGTGCAGGATTCTGGCCGCGGCTTTATGGCAGGGGATGAGAATAAGGTATTTCGCAAGTTTTATCAGAGTGACCCTTCGCGGACGGAGGGGGAGCATCATCGAGGACTCGGGCTCTATATCGTAAAGACGCTTGTCGAGGCGTGCGGCGGAACGATTGCCGCGAGGAATGCGCCGACGGGCGGCGCGATTGTGGAGCTTTTCTTGCCGGTGCACATTCTACATAACTTATAAAAATAATGTTGTTGACAATAAGTAAGCGATTGTAGTAAAGTAAACCTGTGATCAGTAACTTGTAAAAGGTTAGATGATATTAAGGGGGAAGCGAAATTGAACACAGGTCTGCTTATCATTCGTCTTGTCATTGGACTCACCTTTGCCGGGCACGCCACACAAAAATTGTTCGGTTGGTTTGGCGGGTACGGACTCAAAGGGACGGGCGGTTGGTTGGAGTCCATCGGCCTGAAACCGGGATACCTTATGGCACTTCTTGCGGGCCTCGCCGAACTGGCGGGCGGATTGCTTTTTGCTTCTGGGATCTGGTTTCCTGTCGGTGCGGCTTTGATCATTCTGACCATGCTTATCGCCATCGTTACGGTTCACGGCAAAAATGGCTACTGGGTGACGCAAAACGGTATTGAGTACAATGTCGCGCTTATCGCGATTTCGCTCGGTCTCGCGCTTGTGGGGCCTGGCTCGCTTGTTCTCTAAAGAATTAAAGAAGATTGATCCAATCAAGATGTACACGTGGCTGTGCGCAGAGGCGCACGGCCTATTTCACTTTATACCAGTAAATCCACAATTTGAGGGTACAAACTTTTGCGTTGTCCACGTATAATGACGCTCATGTTCGAAATTAGTCTGCACACGCGTAGGACAACACGCTGAATCAACACACGCGTAGGACAACACGCTGAATCAACACACGCGTAGGACAACACGCTGAATCTGCACTCGTGCAGTACGGGGGATCTGTGTCCGCAAGGACATGGGGTGAATCGCCTTCAGGCGTAGGGTTGCTCTCGACCCGAACCCGTCAACTAACCTCGGAAGCGAAAGGGAGGTTTTATAATGAATAAGAAATTATGGGCATTTTCAACGCTCGCTACGATCGCGCTTGGAGCATCCAGCCTGGCGCCCGCATTCGCCGCAACGGTTACGGTTCAATCAGGCCAATCGCTCTGGTCAATCTCGCAGCAACAACATGTGCCTCTCGCGGGCCTCGAGCAAGCGAACCCGTCCGTCAATCCAGCCAATCTGCTCATCGGAACAGTGTTACAGCTTCCGCAGGGCGCACCCTCTTCCTCTTACAATACGTACACGGTACAACCTGGGGATACCTTTTGGACGATCGCAAACGCGCACCACGTGTCGTTGTCAGCGCTTATCGCGGCGAATCCTAACGTACAGGCGAACAATCTGCTGATCGGCAGCACGCTCGCACTTCCCGCAGGAGCGCATGTCGCCGCGCAGCAGACAACTCCGGCAACCGCGTCCTCAGCGACGACCACGGCGAGCAGTGCAACAAGTGGAGCGCAAAGTGGTTACACCGCATCCGACCTGTACTGGATGGAGCGTGTGATTCACGCAGAAGCGCAAGGGGAGCCTCTCGCTGCGCAAATCGCAGTGGGTGACGTTGTTCTCCATCGCATGGAACAACCGAATGGACCCACGACGGTGCAGGGTGTCGTTTTTCAAGTGATCAATGGGCACTATCAATTCACATGCGTGCCTCAAGGCACGATTTATCAGGCGCCTGACGCGACAAGTGTCACGGCGGCACTCGATGTCCTGCAGAACCATCAAGATTTGGTTCCCGGGGCGCTCGTGTTTTACAATCCAGCGCAGACACCCGCCTCCAGTTGGGTGCGGCAACAACCGTATCTTGCTTCAATCGGCAACTTTGTATTCGCAAAATAAGTGATCATCGGGTGATTCATCCGCTGAGTGAGAAGGCCCTGCGTAGCGCGCAGGGCCTTTTTAGTCATTTTTGAGGGGTCTGAATGGATGACGCGATCATGTCAAATGGATGATGTGACGATCGTCAGAATGGATCTTGCAAGTTTATGAACGAATTGTAACGGAATGTCGAGAATCGAAGGACATCGCGTTTGAAACGCAACGTGAAGGGTGTAAAACGTGATAGTGTATGGAGCGAAGTGCTGCTTAGCGCTGGAGTGGAGGGCTTGCTTCAGCGCGCAGTAGAGGTGGATCACTTGTTTTATCAAGCAAGAGAGGAGGAGTTTATGTGGCAAGGAACAGGAAAATCCTTCGTCGATTCAGCTGGGTGGTCATGGCTTCTTTATTATTGACGGGATGCAGCACGCAGATTCCCGTTTTGCAGCCGCAAGGACCCGTTGCACAGCAAGAGTTCGGACTTATTGAATGGTCATTCTTTTTGATGTTGTTTGTTGCGATTGTCGTTTTCATTCTGTTTGGCGTGTTTATTTACCGCTATCGAAATACGCCAAACAATAAAGCGCCTTATGAACCCGATATGGAAGGCAGCCGTAAACTGGAGTTTATCTGGACGCTGATTCCGGTCATCATCGTTTTGCTGATCGCGGTGCCCACGGTGCGCACAACATACGCTTTGCAGGCGCCGCCAAAGACGGCAAAAACCGATCCTCTTGTCATCGACGTAACCAGCGCGGCGTGGAAGTGGATCTTCCAGTACCCGAAAAGCGGCCTGGAAACAGTGAACTACTTGGTTATCCCTGCCAATGAGCCAGTGCAGTTTAACCTGACGTCCGTCGGTCCGATGAACACATTCTGGATTCCGTCGCTTGGCGGGATGGAGTTCAACATGCCAAACGTGACGCTCGGTCTTTGGCTTCAGGCGGATCATCCTGGTATTTACCTGGGGAGAAGCGCGAATTTTTCTGGCGTTGGTTTTGAACACATGTCTTTCACTGTAAAGGCTCTATCCATTCCGCAGTTTAACACATGGGTTTCTGCGGTTAAAAAGACAGCTCCTGCGTTATCAAACGCGGAAAATAATCAGATCCTTTACACCCACGGTTTGTCGCCAAAGCTCACGTTTTCATCGTATCCGTCGACAAAAACGACGGGCACGGCAGGTATGTCTGGAATGTAAGGAGGGATTGCGATGCTTCCAAAGTATTTTTATAACTTCAGCACGTTTATGTCGATGTTTCCGCACAATTACCTGATTTACGGTGCGGACGTTTCCATCGTCGGTGCGACGGCGCTCATCATCTTTGTGCTTACGTACTTTAAGAAGTGGAAGTGGCTTTGGGACAACTGGATCACCACGGTTGATCACAAACGCATTGGTATCATGTACATTCTTGCGGCGTTTGCCATGTTCTTTCGCGGCGGGACCGACGGTCTTTTAATGCGCACGCAACTCGCGCTCCCAAATCTGCATTTTTTGAGCGCGCAACACTATGATGAGATCTTTACGACGCATGGCACCATCATGATCCTGTTCATGGCGATGCCCATGCTGATCGGGCTTATCAACGTGGCGGTACCGCTTCAAATCGGCGCGCGCGACGTCGCGTTTCCCTATTTGAATGCGATCAGCTTTTGGACATTTTTCTTTGGCGCAATGCTGTTTAACATCTCTTTTGTCTTTGGCGGATCACCCGACGCGGGGTGGACCAGTTATGCGCCGCTTTCAGAGCTGCAGTTTGATCCAGGACCTGGTGAGAACTATTACCTGCTTGGACTTCAACTCGCCGGAATCGGGACGATCGCCACAGGCGTCAACTTTCTCGTCACCATTCTCAAGATGCGCGCGCCTGGCATGACGCTCATGAAAATGCCGCAGTTTACGTGGGCGACACTGATCACTTCCATTATTATCATCTTTGCGTTTCCTGTGCTGACCGTGGCGCTCGCGCTTTTGACGATTGACCGTTTGATGGGCGCACACTTTTTCACGATTGCCGCAGGCGGAATGCCGATGATGTGGGTCAATCTGTTCTGGATTTGGGGTCACCCGGAAGTGTATATCGTCATCTTGCCAGCGTTTGGTATCCTTTCGGATGTGATCAGCACGTTTTCTGGCAAAAAGATTTTTGGTTACAGTGCGATGGTGGTTTCACTCGCCACGATCGCGGCGCTCAGCTTTACGGTCTGGGTGCACCATTTCTTCACGATGGGCGCAGGGGCCGCTGTCAACTCGTTCTTTGGCGTATCGACGATGCTGATTGCCATCCCGACGGGTGTGAAAATCTTCAACTGGCTTTTTACGATGTATCGCGGACGGATTCGCTTTACGACGCCGATGCTCTGGGCGCTCGCGTTCATCCCGACATTTGTCGTCGGTGGGATGACAGGCGTGATGCTCGCCGTTGCACCGGCTGACTATCAGTATCACAACAGTTACTTTTTGGTCAGCCACTTTCACTACGTGCTGATCGGTGGGACAGTCTTTGGCGCGTTTGCGGGGATCTACTACTGGTGGCCGAAAATGTTTGGCCACAAACTGAATGAGCGTTTGGGGCGCTGGCATGTCGGCACATTCGTTCTCTTTTTCAACATGACCTTCTTTCCAATGTACATTGTGGGACTCATGGGCATGACGCGCAGGATGTACACCTATCCGGCAGGACTTGGCTGGACGGCGCTCAATTTGATTGAGACGATCGGCGCGTTTGGACAGGGTGCATCGATGATGATCATGGCGGTCAATATTGTGAGGAGCATCAAGTTTGGCGAACGGGATGTGACGGGAGATATCTGGGATGGACGCACGCTTGAATGGTCGACCACATCTCCCGCGGCAGAGTACAATTTTTCTGTGTTGCCGCACGTCACCTCTGTGGATGAGTGGTGGGAAGAGAAGAAACGCGGCGTCGTTCGTCCGGATCACGCCACCTTCAAGCCGATTCACATGCCGAACAACTCT
This sequence comes from Ferroacidibacillus organovorans, assembly GCF_001516615.1. Classification (GTDB taxonomy): domain Bacteria; phylum Bacillota; class Bacilli; order Alicyclobacillales; family SLC66; genus Ferroacidibacillus; species Ferroacidibacillus ferrooxidans_B. Next base: position 22,113 of record NZ_LPVJ01000030.1, read on the forward strand.
GGTTGGCCGTTTTTGATCGGACTTTCCTTTTTCGTTGCAGGATTTGGACTCGTCTTTAACTGGTGGCTCTCAGCGATTGTCGGTGCGCTCGGGATCATCACGTTCTTGTTCCTGCGTTCGTTTGACTACAACACCGATCACTACATCCCGGTTGATGAAGTAAAACGGGTTGAAGCCGCGGCAGGGAGGTAATCAGATGGCCTATTCAATCCCTTCAGACGACCATGAACACGCGATTGACACGAGTGGACCGCTTGAGTATTCAACCGAAGAGAACAAGCTCAAGATTCTTGGCTTCTGGGTCTTTCTCGGCGCGGAATTTGTCCTTTTTTCCTGTCTGTTCGCAACGTATATCGTGCTGCACGGCAACACGGCGGGCGGACCGACATCGCAGCAACTGTATGACGTAAACGGCTTTATGACAGAGACGATGCTGCTGCTTGTCAGCAGCTTCACATCCGGGCTCGCGATTCACGCGATGCGCAACAACCAGAAGAACCAGATGATCGTGTGGTGGATTATCACGATGGGGCTTGGCGCCGGGTTTGTCGGCATGGAGATCTCGGAGTTTGTCCACTACGTCTCGATCGGCGCGACCATCTCGCGCAGCGCGTTTCTCTCCGGGTTCTTTACGCTGGTCGGAACGCACGGTGCGCACGTGACGCTCGGATTCTTCTGGATGTTATCCATTCTCATTCAGATCATCCGCAAAGGAATCACGCCGATTACGGCGCGCAAGGCATTCGTCGTAAGCCTCTACTGGCACTTTCTCGACGTGGTGTGGATCTTTATCTTTACGGTCGTCTACCTGACGGGTAAGGTGGTGTAATCGATGGACACATCGCATCATGATGGACACGAACACACAGCAGTCAGCACACATCGCGAAGGATTTCCGTGGAAGGATATCATTGGCCTCGTCTTGTCGCTCGCATTGACGTTCGCCTCTTTGCACATTGTGTTGACGCATGCGTTGCCGCTCGGAGAATTGATTACTGCGATCGTCGTTTTAGCGGTGTTTCAGTTGTTCGTCCAGCTCTTTCTCTTCATGCATTTGACGGAGAAGACGGGGACGCGCTCGAATATTGGGGCGCTGGCTTTTGGACTCTTCGTCGCATTTACGATCGTGGCGGGATCGATCTGGATCATGGCGTTTAACTCGACTGCATCTTGACGCTGCCTGGGTTGAGGTCAAGAAACGTACACAAAAGAACTGCCGACTAGTTTGTCGGCAGTTCTTTTGTGTGCAGATCCTCTTGTGGAGATTGATCGAGATCGCGCTGCAGATAGAGATAAATGGCGTTCAAAAGGAGCATGCCCATGGTGACATAAAAAACAGAGCGTATGGAGTAGAGCGCCGCTACGTTGCTTCCAAGAAGTGGGCCGATCAGATTGCCGAGAAAGACGGATGACGAGTTGATCCCAAAAGCGACAGCCTGCAAGTTTGCTGGAGCCTTCTTTTTGACCAGGACGTTGAGGGAAGGAATCATTCCGCCAATAAACAGCCCGAGCAGCGCGCGCCCGATGAGAAGAACGGTCATGTTGGTCGCGATCGCCTGTGGAATGTAAGTTATCATGGCCATGATGAGCGCGATGATCAAGACGCGCCGCTGCCCGATGCGATCACTCAGACGTCCGAGGGTGGGGGCGCCGATCAGGTTTGCGAAACCGCTTGTCGCGACGACAAGGCCCGCCATCACGGCGAGGTGAGGACCAGTATAGATGGTTTTGGCATATAAGGTGACAATCGGCTCAATCGTCATCATGCCTGCCTGGATCGTGATGGATGCAATGAATACGGGGAGAAGTGGACGAAGTGCGTGGAGCCTCGTGCGATTGGACTGGGACTTTGGTCTTTCTGTGCGCTTAGGTTCGTGAACAAACACGAAAACGATCAGGCTTGCGAGAATCAGCAGCGCACCGGTAAGGTAAAAGACACCTTTGAACCCCAGCGTCTCAGACAAAAAGCCGCCGACGAGCGGGCCAAGCAGAGAGCCTGCAATCGCGCCGGTTTGCAGTGTGCCAAGCGCGCGTCCGGAGTGCTCGGTGGGGGTCGTTGATGCCTGGAGCGAGACGGACATTGAGATGAATCCTGAAAATACGCCGTTAATGAGACGCAATCCGAGGAGTTGAAACGGGGATGTCACAAACCCCATGAGCGTTGTGATCACTCCCATGCCAATCCCGGCGCGCAGAAGCATTGGCTTGCGCCCAAAACGATCGGCCATCGCCCCCCAGATCGGCTGAAAGATGACAGAGGTTACAAACTGGATGGCGAAAATAGAGCCGCTCCAGCGGTCGAGCGCCTGCGGTTGATGCACGCCGAGCGTCTCGATGTACAGGGGCAGAAAAGGGAGGATCAGGCTCATTCCGGCAGTCACCGCAAAGTTTGAAACCCAAAGAATGACGAGCGTTCTCTTCCAGTTGATATCGATCACCTCGTCCATTTCAATCCATACAGGCGCAGAATCGTCTCTCGTTTCGTCGATTCGTCTATATGAAACGATCATAATAAATTTCGTGATTCGAATCAAAGCTTCTGTGAAGGTTTATGGAATGCGTGGTTTGCGTGTGTTACCATTGGTGTGAAGGATTTTCAGGATCGCTGTGCATGGGTTCAGCGATGTTTTTTATTCATTGGAGGACTCGGAATGAACACCCATCGAATTGTTCTTCTTGGCGGCGGCTATGGCGGCATGTATTTTATGCGGACACTGCTTGCGCGCCTCCCTGACCATGTGGAAGTCACGCTGATCGACCGCCTTCCCAAAAGCCCGCTGAAGACAGAGTTTTACAGTATCACGGCAGGCACGACGTCTTTAAAAGATGTCACGATGCCCTTTCCCACACACCCCAAGCTGACATGCATTTTTGATGAAGTACTGGCGATTGACCAGGAGCAAAAGATCGTCGCCTGCCGCGAACAGGGCGACGTGACGTATGACACGCTCGTCGTGGCGCTTGGGTGCGTGGACCGCTTTCACGGCATCCCGGGGGCAGAGACGTTTGCGAATAGCCTGCAGAGTTTAAAACGCGCCCAAATGACTGGGCATGCCATTTTGACGTTGGATGCGTATCGCTCTGTCGTATTGATCGGCGCCGGACTGACAGGCATTGAGCTGGCGGCAGAACTGCGCGAGTCGCGGCCCGACCTGAATGTGACCATTGTGGACCGAAATGACAAGGTGTTAAAGGGCTTCTCTCCGAAACTGCAGGATTATGTCGAGTCGTGGCTCACCGATCACGACGTGACAATTCTTCACGGAATACAGACGGATCGGATCGAGGCAGGCCACATTGTGCATCAACACGGGGAGATTTCATTTGATCAACTCGTGTGGACAGCGGGGATTCAGGCAAGTCCGCTTGTTCGCACACTGCGCTGTTCTTATGATTCGATCGGACGGGCTGTGGTGAATGAATGGCAACAGCTTCCAGATGATCCTGACGTGTTTGTCATCGGTGACAGTGCCGCTTCGGTCCATCCCCCATCTGCGCAACTTGCGGAGTTCCACGGTGAATACGCGGCGCAAACCATTCTCGCTCTCCTTCAGAATGAACAGCCAAAACAGCGTGAGTATCAGAATAAAGGACAACTCGGATCCTTAGGAAAAGAGATGGGGTTTGGCCAGGTCAAAGGTGTCGATCTGTCAGGAAAAATTCCGCGTCTGTTAAAAAGCGGTGTGTTGTGGTCCTATAAAAAACATGTCGAGAAGGCCACCGTTCTCACAAAGGAGTAATACGCATGAAAAAAACTGTTCCCTATGGATCGTTTCCTTCTCCGATCCACACTTCACTCTTTGTAAAGGGTGCGCGTTCGTATGATCAGCCAGTGATTTGCGGTGAGGAGATCTATTTTCTTGAAACGCGCCCAGAAGATGAGGGGCGCACTGTGATCGTTCGCGTCGATCACGCTGGGCGATGCGTGGATGTCACGGGCGATCCGTTTACCGTGCGCACCCACGCACACGAATACGGAGGAGGTGCCTATGCGGTAGGCCGCGATGGCGTCTACTTTTCACATGGCAGGGACAATCGCATCTATGAATTGCGAAAAGGCGCGTCGCCCACGCCGCTGACGCGCGAGTTTGACGTTTATTTTGCCGATCTGCGCGTGGATGACACGCGCTCGCGCATCATCGCTGTGATGGAGGATCATCGCGGCGACGGAGAGGCAGTCAGTTCCTTGGTCAGCATCCCGCTTTGCGGTGACACACGCGGATTGCCTGAGACGCTCGTTTCAGGAGCGGATTTCTATTCCTCGCCGCGCATCTCCCCCGATGGAAAAAAACTGGCGTATCTCTCGTGGAATCACCCGATGATGCCGTGGGATGAGACGACACTCACCTGTGCGGATTTTGATGAAGCGGGAAGGATTGTCGCGTCACGCGTCCTGGCGGGCGGCGCAGGCGAGTCCATCTTTCAACCTGAGTTCAGCCCGGATGGCGCACTTTACTTTGTCTCGGATCGATCGAATTGGTGGAATCTCTACCGCATGGAAGGTGATGCGGTTGTGGCGCTTGCGCCGATGGAGGCAGAGTTTGGTTTACCGCAGTGGGTGTTCGGGATGTCTACCTACGGATTTCTCGGGCGTGATACGCTGCTATGTACATACTCTCGCGCGAATCGCTCTTATCTCGCGACGCTTGATCTAAGGACGCTTATACTGACGACGCACGACGTGCCTTACGATGTGATCTCAGATGTAGCGGCGAGTGAGCGACACGCTGTTTTTCTCGGCGGCTCTACACGGCAACCGACCGCGCTGGTACACTTTTCTCTTGATACCTCATCCTGCACAACCCTCGTCGCGCCGCCACCGCTTCCCTTTGCAAAAGAACATCTTTCCGTTCCCGAAGCGATCTCCTACCCAACAGCAAACGGACAGTTGGCGCACGCCTTCTTTTACCCTCCGACCAATGCGGAGTATGAGGGACCAGATGCAAAGCGGCCGCCGCTTTTGGTCATCAGTCACGGCGGTCCGACCAGCGCCGCCACACCCAAATTCAAACTTGCGATCCAGTTTTTCACTAACCGCGGGTTTGCGGTGCTCGATGTGAACTACCGGGGAAGCACAGGGTACGGGCGCGCCTATCGCGACGCCTTGCTTGGTGTGTGGGGGATCGCCGACGTCGAAGACTGTGTCTATGGCGCGCGCGCGCTCGTGGAGCGAGGACTGGTGGATGGCGATCGCCTGATCATTCGCGGAGGAAGTGCAGGAGGATACACGACACTCTGCACACTGACGTTTCACGATGTGTTTCGCGCAGGCGCGAGTTTCTATGGAATCAGCGACGCAGAGGCGCTCGCGCAGGAGACGCACAAGTTTGAGTCGCGCTACATGGACCGCCTGATGGGGCCTTATCCTGAAATGAAAGCTGTGTACGAAGCGCGCTCGCCGATTCACTTTGCCGAGCGCTTAAGCGCGCCCACGATCTTTTTTCAAGGAACGGCGGACAAGGTTGTGCCTGTAAATCAAGCGGAGCGCATGGTGGATGCACTTAAGAAAAATGGAATTCCAGTTGCCTATGTCCTTTACGAAGGGGAAGGGCATGGGTTTATTCGCGCAGAAAATATCACACACTCCCTTGCCGCCGAACTGTATTTTTATGCGCGAATCTTCAATTTTCCATATCGCGAAGAAGATCCAAATCTCTCAATCTTTAATTTAGGGGACTGAGCACGGGTATTATTGCGGAGAGGGGCGGGGAGATGGAGTGGATTGATGATGTAAACCGCAAGGTAAAACTCAAGCGCACTGCAACGCGGGTGGTATCGCTCTGTCCGTCTGTCACGGAAACACTTTTTGCGCTGAATCTGCGCGACGAGGTCGTCGGACGAACCCGGTTTTGTATTCATCCTTCCGAAGAGGTAAAACGTGCGCAGAACGTCGGGGGCACCAAAAAAGTGGATGACGCGCGCATCGAAGCGCTTCGGCCTGACTTGATTCTCGCAGTAAAAGAAGAGAATACGCAGGAGATCATCGCATCGCTTGAGACGAAATATCCCGTGTATGTTTTTGACGTGCGGACGCCGCGTGATGCATTGAGGATGATTGAACAGATCGGCGCGATGTGTGGCCGCCAAGATGAGGCTGCGAAACTCGTGGAGGAGATTCGCGAGCGACTTTTACGGCTGACCCCTGTCGTGTTGCGTTATGCGTACCTGATCTGGGAGTCGCCGACCATGGCAGTCGGAGGCGACACGTTTATCGATTCACTTCTCCAAACGGCCGGATGGCAGAATGTTTTAGCGGATTCTTTAGAACATTATCCAGTTACAAGTCTGGAAACAATTCGCAAAAATATACCCGACGTGGTATTCTTGAGTTCAGAGCCTTATCCATTCAAGGAGCGACACATCGCAGCCTACAAGGCGGCTTTTCCAGACTGTGATGTGCAACTGATTGATGGCGAGCTCTCTTGGTTTGGAGCGCGTATGCGCCAGTCTCTTGATAAGCTCGCGGAGATGAATGATAAGATGCGAAAAAGGCAGGCGTACTGATGAAACGTAGATTTTCAACGTATGGACTTTTCCTTGTCCTGGCAGGCGCCATCATAGCAGGAATCCTCTACCGTTCTGGGCCTGCGGTCAGCCCTGAAAAGGGGTATACGGCACCTTCGCTCACACTCAATACGCTAACCACAAACAAACCGTTCTCTTGGCAGTCCCTCTCGGGAAAATTGTATGTGCTCAACTTCTGGGCGTCGTGGTGCCCTCCATGCAACGCGGAAGCTCCCGGTTTTGTCAAGGCGGCAGAAAAGTACAAAGGAAAAATTGAGTTTATCGGCGTCAATATGACCTCGGCCGATTCTCCGCCGGCAGCGCTTGGTTTTATCAAGCACTATCATATTCCGTACACCGTTTTGGCAGATGTACAGGCAAAGGCGGCAAGCGCCTATCGCATTGTCTCGATTCCCACGACATTCTTTGTGAATCAAAAAGGGGTCATCGTCGATCGCGTGACAGGGCGAATCTCAGAGGGGACGCTTGACTCTCTTTTGAGTCAGCTTGAAAAGGGATGATCGCATGAATTCACCAAGTCTTTGGCTCGCATTCATTGCAGGGCTTGTCTCCTTCGCATCACCTTGCAGTTTGCCCTTATATCCGTCTTTTCTCTCCTATCTGACAGGTGTTTCATTTTTGCCGGGACAGAGAGCTGAACAAGCCGGTGTGCGTCGCCGCGCACTCACGCACACCTTATTTTTTGTTCTAGGATTCTCCATGATCTTTGTTGCTCTAGGCGCTTCAGCCTCGCTTCTAGGCAGCCTGTTTTCCCAATACCGCAATCTGATCAGCATGTACGGGGGTATCCTGATTGCACTTATGGGGCTGTGGCTGCTTTTTTCCTATCGCATCTCGCAGCTTGCGTTTGAAAAACACTGGCATCTGCCGATAAAGCCCACGGGGCCGTTTGGCGCATTTCTCGTGGGGCTCGCTTTTTCTGCGGGTTGGACACCGTGCGTTGGACCAATTCTCGCCTCTGTGCTTACGATGACGGCAACCAGCGGCATTGCAGGTGGGTGGCTTATGCTCGCGTACGCGTTAGGTTTTGCCATTCCATTTCTCGCCATGGCCGCGACGCTTGGCTCCGTACGTTGGCTTACGCGCTACAGTCTGCGGATCAGCCAGATCGGCGGTATGATCATGGTTGCCATGGGAATCTTGCTTGCCTCAGGAGAGCTCGGCAAAATTTCTGCTTGGCTTACAAATAGTTAGATGAGAATGGAGAGCGATTGGCGCTCTCCATTCTTGTGAGAAATAGAAATCAGAAATTGTTGCTTGACAATAGACTACTTTCACACTTATTATAATCCCGTAATCGAAACGATTCGATTACGGGATTCGTAGTAAGGAGTTTGTAAATGGCGACTATTAAAGATGTAGCAACTGCGGCTGGCGTATCTGTATCCACAGTCTCCATCGCCCTGAAACATGACCCAAGGGTTAAGGAAGCGACAAAGAAAAAAATCTTTGAGGCTGTTGATCGGCTGGGGTATCGTCCCAATGGCATTGCCCGTGATCTTAAAATGAAGAGTACACAGACCATGGCTGTTTTACTGCATGATTTAGGGGGGCCTTTTTATTCAGAGTTAGTGTCGGGAGTACAGGATGTTGCGTTGGCTTATGACTATAGCCCAATCATTTCGTGTTCTGTCGGCGGGAAGGGTATTGCTTTAAAGAGATTGCTTCTTGAAAATCGGGTGGATGGCGCAATCATTCTCGATCCTTATATCGAAGAATCATTTATTCGAAAGGTAGCTTCTCCAAATCTTCCAATTGTGCTTTTAGATCGGGAGATCAATTTACCCTATGTGTATAGAGTAACTTCAGACCATGAAGGGGGAGCTTACGCGGCAGTCGCGCATCTCATTGAAAGAGGTCATCAGCGAATTGCCTTTGTCGGAGGTCCACAGCGTTCGCTTGATAATCTGTTGCGCTATAAAGGTTATCAAAAGGCATTGGTGGATCACGGAAGGAGCGTGGATGCGAGATTTGTTTATGCGGGTGATTTTACTGAGAAAAGTGGCTACGCTTTAGGGCTGTCACTAAGTGGTTCGCAATACTTGCCAGATGCCATTTTTGCGGCAAACGATGAAATGGCGATCGGTCTTTTGAGAGCGTTTTCGGAAAAAGGCCTAAAAATTCCGCAAGATATTGCGTTGGTTGGATTTGACGACATTAGGCTTAGTCAGTACACAGTACCTAAACTCACTTCTATCCATCAGCCAATGTATGAGTTGGGAATTGTCGCAACACAGATTTTATTTCGAGTGTTGAATGGGGAGTCAAATATTGAGCCAGTTGTTCTATCTACTCAACTGATGATTCGAGATTCTACCTAATCGCTTGAGGTGAAACGGTATTTTATGAGTGGTTGAGAGGGGTATAGAATGCTTACGATCAAAAATGGCGCATTTTATATGAATGGAACACCGACCTTTCTTTTTGGCGCAGAGTGTCACTATTTTCGGTTGGATCCGGAGGAGTGGCGGGATCGACTACTTCAAATCAAAGAGGCAGGGTGTAATCTTGTAAGTACCTATATTCCGTGGTTATGGCATGAGCCCATACAAGGGGAGTTTGACTTTACAGGAACATCGCACCCTAGACGTAATCTGCTCGGTTTTTTGAAACTTTGTGATGAAATCGGATTCAAAGTCATGGTGAGACCGGGGCCTTATGTGATGTCAGAACTTAAAAGAGAAGGGATACCAGAATGGCTGATCAATAACTATTCTGAAGTGATTGCTCGCACGGAATCGGGCAATCTACATCCTGCTCGACTTGTTTCATATCTTCATCCGCTCTATTTACAATTGGCGATGAATTGGTATGACGAAGTGCTGACGATTCTCCGGCCATTTATGGAGGACCGCGCTGGCCCTGTTGTGATGATTCAATTAGACAATGAGATTGGTATGCTTCAATGGGTTACAAATTCTGCAGATTTCCATCCCCTTACAATGCAACGATTTCACGATTTTGCAAAAGGGAGCCACGCATCACAAAAGCACATGGTGACAGATGATGAGCGAGAAGATCGAGTGTCATCATCTTTTGATCAGCTAAACGAAGATGAGAAAAATCTGTGGAGTCATTTTATATGGTCAGAGTTTTGTAGGTATGAGTATTCGGAATATGTATCACGTCTAGAAGAACGTGTTCGAGAGCATCAAATAAGTGCACTGACGGTGATTAACGTACATGGATTCAAGGATTTGTCGATTTACAGTCGGGGAACAGACTATCCGATCGGTATCAGTCAGTTGAGGACTGCCGCGCTTCGTCATGATTGCTGTATTGCGGGAGATTTCTATCCAGGACACATTACGTACGATAATTTCCACGATGTTATTTTAAGTACGGTATTGACTGCGTGTATCAGTTCAAAAGAGCAACCGATTTTTTCGGCTGAATTTCAGTCGGGCAGGCTTTCGGATCGTCCCACCGTTTCTGCATCCGATATGAATCTTCTAACAAGGTTGTGTATCAGTCACGGAATGAACGCGTTGAATTATTACATGTTTTGTGCTGGAGATAACCCTGAAAACATTGGATTGTTTGGCACTCGCCATGAATGGCAGGCGCCCATCGCGTCGGATGGATCACAAAGAGCGGGGTACATGATGGCCAAAGAGATTGGCCAAATGATTTCTAGTGTCCAGGAAAAATTGGTTTTGTCAAAAATAGATGTTGACACACATATCGGATTTTATTCGCCGTACTACATGACTGAAACGAATTGGCCATCCTCTAAAGCGGTGCAGTCCATGATTCAAGAAGTTACGTCCATCCGGGAGAATTTTGTGTTTGATGGCGTGTGGAGATTATTAGCGGCGGCAAATCTTTCATATGACGCTGTGGATTTGCTGGGAGAGAAGGTGTTGGATCCCAAAGACTATCCCTCGTTGTGGGTTGGAACGACACCTCGGATGGATGCGGAAGTTCAACAAAAATTATTAGATTATGTAGAATCCGGCGGAAAACTTTGCCTTACACCATATCTGCCTGAGCATGACCTAAACGGACGTCCTTGTCGAATTCTTGCAGATGCAGTTCAAGTAGAATTGGGAGATCCGGAGCATGGGTATCAGCTCGTCGATTTCCGAAATTACCCGTCGACATTTTGCCGGATGCATCTCAAGATTTACGGAGTCCCTGATCATGAAATCATTGCGACATCCGCGGACGATCCGCGAGTATGTGCTGCGTTTTACAAAAAAATCAAGCGTGGCAATCTTATGCTTTTAGGTGTGGGAATGCTTCATGAGTATCAGTATCAAATGGATGTCATTCAAAGCGTCGCCGATCGTATGGGGATTCATGCATCCGTGTATCGCACCCATCCACGCATTCACGCGACGATAAGGCGAGGTGCTCATGGATCGTTTCTGTCCCTGCTGAATTTGGACGAAGAACTTGCATCGACTCAAGTAAAGACGGGTGCCGAAGTCCTGTTTGATCAAGCTTTCATAAATGTACCTGCGCGTAGTGGGCTTTTGTTGCCGCTCATGCTTCAAGTGGGAGGTATGACGCTGCGCTATAGCACGATGGAAATCTTTCAAAAACAAATCGACGATCAAGTCGTGAGGATTGGATTTAGGGCAACAAATAAGCGAGAAAGGGTCTGTATCTCTCCGGGATGGACTGTATCGGCGATCGGTGCAACCCTATTCCAAAATAATGCGGAAGATCAAGTCGAAATCACATGTGAATTGGATGTGGAGCAGATTCATGAAAAACGTCACATCTTTTTGATCTTTTATCGAATCGTTTAGATTTTAGACAATTTAGGAGGTGGGGCGTATGTGAACGTGTGTGATCCTTGAAACGTTCAGTTTGGACTGGAGATTTTGTTTAAAAAATAAAAGGGGGAAGTAACGTGCTCAAGAAAAGATGGGTGTACAGTGTGGCAGCGTTGTTAACGCTTTCAATGATGGGTGTCGCACAAGATTCACTGGCTGCCTCCTCAAGCAACCAGCAACCACCTTTGATCATGGTACCAGGCCAAGGCGGTCAGTTTCAGGAAAATTTTAGTCCCTTCTCTACAAGTGCACTCCAAGGCACACTTGGATTGATCTATCAGCCTCTCTTTTATTTTAATCCATCTGGCCAAACCGTACCTTTGCTAGGACAGTCTTTTGTTTGGTCTGATCACGCTAAAGTTCTGACCGTTAATCTTAAGCATAATGTGAAGTGGTCCAATGGAACGCCCATGACGTCAACGGATGTTGTGTTTTCGTTTGATTTATTGAAGAAGTTCCCGCAATTGGATGGAAGTCAAATATGGAAAGTCATTTCCGGGGTTAGAGCCAAAGGTCCATTTCAAGTTCAGTTTACATTTCAAACCCCGAATTCAGCCTATGCATACTACATCCTAGGAACTACCTACATTGTTCCGCAACGCGTTTGGAAAAACGTGTCTGATCCAACCAAGTCATTGAATCTTCACCCAATGGGAACGGGACCCTACATTTTAGTGTCGTTCACTCCGGAAATGTATCAGTTTATGGCAAACCCCGTGTATTGGAATGGCGCACCTAAAGTAAAACGAGTCGATTTCCCAGCCTATTCTGGAAATGAGAGTACGACGCTTGCCTTGGTTCAAGGAAAAATTGATTGGACTGGATTGTTCATTCCACATATTGACCAGGTGTATTCAAACAGAAGCCCTTACAATCAATATTGGTTCTCCGATTTTGGGGGAGCGAATATGATTTACACAAATTTACAAAACCCCCTGTTGAAGCAGTTGCCTGTGCGTGAAGCGATCAGCTTGGCAATCAATCGACAAAAGGTTTCCCAACTCGGGGAATACGGGTATGAACCACCCGCGACTCCTACAGGATATGCCCTGCCACCTGCAGCCAAAGCGTGGACAGATCCAAAGCTGCCTACACAGTTTCAGTACAATCCAGCAAGAGCCATTAAAATTTTAGAGCAAGCAGGGTTCAAGAAGAATGCTCAAGGTGTTTTTGTGTCCAAGAACGGTCAACCACTTTCATTTACCTTGGATGTCGTCAGTGGCTGGACAGATTGGGATGCTGACTGTTCGATTGTTGCGAGTGAATTATCCAGTATCGGCATTAAAGTGCAAGTACAACAACTTGCTTTTGGAGCGTACTATCAAAATCTGTCGACAGGTCATTTTCAACTGGGCATGAGTTGGAGCGGTTCCGGACCAACACCGTTTTACATGTATCAAAGTCTTTTCCAGCCGAATGGATCTGGCAATTGGGATCACTGGAATAATGCTGTAACCACGAAAGCGCTCTATAACTATGAACACACAAGCAATGTGAAAAAACAACAACAAGATGTGTACGTCCTAGAAGATGCGATGGTGAAATCACTTCCGTATATTCCGCTCGTATACGGAGTTGGTTGGAACGAATACAGCACCAAGAATTTTGTCGGTTGGCCGAATGCCGCAAATCCTTATGCGCAAGGATCACCATGGGTTTCACCATCGAATGGGATCATTCTCTCCCAATTGCGCCCTAGATAATGCAAAAGGGTGGGGGAAAGGTGCGCTTTTCCTCCACTCTACCGATTAAGGAGGCTCAGGTCATGCGTTATTTTGCACAGCGGTTTGGCTTTTTCGCCCTTTCTTTATGGGCTGCAATTACGATTAACTTCCTTCTGCCGCGGTTTATGCCTGGAAATCCAGCAGAGGTGATGATCACCCGCTATCAGGGGCGCCTGAATCCCATGGCCCTTCACGCACTCGAGTTGCAGTTTGGAATCAGCAATCAGCCTTTATGGCAGCAATATCTTACGTACATCCAAAATATTATTCATGGACAATTTGGATTATCGATTACGTATTATCCAGTTCCCGTCATCAATGTCATAAAGAGCAGCCTGCCGTGGACGTTAGGTCTTGCAGGAACGGCTACGGTAGTATCATCGGTGATCGGCGTGTTACTAGGGATATTTGCTGCGTGGAAAAGGGGAGGAATGGCGGATACCTTGTTGCCTGTCGTGACAACATTTACTTCTGCGATCCCTTATCAATGGTTGGCACTTCTTATGCTCTACATCTTTGGTTTTTCCCTTGGATGGTTTCCAACAGCTCACTCGTATTCTGCAACTGCTACTCCTTCGCTCAAACCAGCATTTATTGGAAACGTACTTGATCACGCAATTCTGCCTGCGGCGACGATGATTGTAACTGCATTGGGTGGATGGCTCTTGGGAATGAGAAACAACATGATCCATACATTGGGTGAGGACTATGTTGTATTTGCTGAAGCTAAAGGTGTAACACAAAAGCGCCTGAAATATATGTATGCCGCGAGAAATGCTTTGTTACCCAGCTTGACAGGGTTTGGCATTGCGTTGGGATTTGTCGTCGGTGGTTCTGTGCTTGTCGAGAGTGTTTTTTCTTATCCTGGGATTGGGTATCAACTTGTCACGGCAGTGCAAAACGAAGATTACCCTTTAATGCAAGGACTCTTTTTAATTATATCGGTATCCGTCTTACTTGCTAATTTTATTGTTGAGATGCTCTATGGAAAACTAGATCCGCGCGTTAAAAGGGGAGGGGCAGGCAGATCGTGAGTATAACGGGTGGTATCAACGTAAAGCGGTCGCGCAACCTTCCTGTATTACGTGGATTTAGGAATTTTTTAAAAGATACGCGGGCGAAAATCGGGATTACAATTTTTATTTTCTTTGTGTTGATTGCAATTTTAGCACCGGTGTTGACTCCCTATAATCCGAATGACAATAATTTTGCACCATTAATGCCACCAAGCGCCAAACATTGGTTGGGCACAACAGGGAACGGACAGGACGTATTTTCGCAATTTGTTTGGGGTGCCAGAACCTCCTTGTCGATTGGACTTTTAGCAGGATTTATCTCTACGGTACTCTCCGTCTTGATAGGGATGTATCCGGGATATCGCGGAGGCTGGCTTGACCGAATCTTTGACACACTGACGAATGTTTTTCTAGTGATTCCAGGTTTGCCGCTGATTATTGTCATATCATCCTATGTTCACTCAACAGGTCCATGGGTCATCGTGTTTGTGATTGGGTTGACAGGTTGGGCTGGAGGAGCTCGCGTTTTGCGTTCCCAAACGCTCACCTATCGAAATCGCGATTTTATTAGCGCCGCGAAGTTAGGTGGAGCGTCGGAATTGCGTATTTTAGTGTGGGAAATTATCCCGAATATGCTTTCGCTCATCATCAGCAATTTTATGTTTGGAACATTAGGAGCCATTTTGGCAGAGGCCGGTCTGGAGTTTTTGGGACTAGGCAATGTAAGTGTCGTGAGTTGGGGAACCATGCTCTATTGGTCAGATTCGGGGGGAGCGCTCTTGATGGGAGCATGGTGGTGGCTATTGCCTGAGGGGCTTGCCATCGCTCTCTTTGGAATGAGTCTGGCCCTTATGAATTTTGGTATTGATCAACTCACCAACCCGAGACTGCGCAAAGATCATGGGAATCTAAAAAAACAAACTGGGAAGGAGGGAGTCTCGTGCTGAATGCTGAGCCAATAGAAAAGCAGAAGCCAATTTTAGAAGTGGAGCATTTGACGGTTTCTTATGCCTCTGCCAAAGGGGATGTCGTAGCTGTTCGCGATGTGAGTTTTACTTTGTATCCTAATGAGATTATGGGTCTTATCGGAGAATCGGGTTCTGGCAAATCAACCATGGCTTACGCGATTTTGCGGATGTTAAAAGGAAATGCGCGTGTCTCGCAAGGAACCATTCGCGTATTGGGCAAAGATATTTATCAGTTATCGGCTGAAGAGCTCAGGAAATTTAGATGGAGCCACTTCTCGATGGTCTTTCAAAGTGCTATGAACGCTCTGAATCCAGTGATGACGGTCGGGGCACAAATGATCGACACCCTTTTGAGCCATCGGCCGCATCTCACTCGTGCAACAGCACACGAACGTGCGTTGGAATTGTGTGAGCTTGTTCGCATTGACCCGCGTCATTTAAAAAGTTATCCGCACGAGCTATCGGGAGGTATGCGCCAGCGTATTGTGATTGCGATCGCGATTGCACTCGAACCATCGCTTGTCATTATGGATGAACCTACCACGGCGCTTGATGTGGTCGTTCAACGGTCTATCATGGATCAAATTCGTGAAATACAAAAGCGCGTTCATTTTTCTATTCTCTTTATCAGTCATGATTTTAGTTTAGTCTCTGAGCTTGCAACAAGAATTGCCATCATGTATGCGGGTCAAATCGTTGAGTTCACAGATGCCCTCTCGTTAGAGAATCGCGTGGGGTTTCATCATCCTTATACAGAGGGTTTATGGAAGTCGATTCCCAAGTTGTTGGATCGCGAAATCGTTATTGAAGGCATTCCTGGGGGACCACCTGATTTGTTGCGCTTACCAACAGGGTGTTCCTTTCATCCGCGCTGTCGGTACAAAAGCAAACTCTGCACAGAGAAGACTCCCGAATTGAAAACGTACGACACGTATGAGATCGCATGTCATCATGTACTGGACAAGGAGGAGCAACATGATTGATGTCAATCCCATCTTGGTGGCGGATCAAGTCGTGGTGCGATTTCCAGTCGCATCCAATTTTAAACGACAAGAGATCATTCCTGTGCGGCGCGTGAGTTTTACATTAAATAAAGGCGAAGTGCTTGCAATTGTCGGAGAATCTGGAAGTGGAAAAACCACGATCGGAAGAGCTTGGTGCGGTTGTTAGAGCCTAGTGACGGAAAAATCCTTTTGGCGGGAAAAGACATCACACATCTAAGAGGCCGCTCACTCGGCGAACAGCGCGAAAAGATTCAGATGATCTTTCAAGACCCATATGGGTCATTGAATCCTGTACACACGATCGCGCAGCACCTTGCCTTTCCGATCAAGAAATTTCAAAAGTTGAGCAAATCGAATCTTGATGAGGCGATTGAAGAAGCGCTTTTGCTTGTTGGCTTGACACCGATTTCTGAGATGAAGAATAAGTTCCCGCATGAACTATCAGGTGGTCAGCGGCAGCGCGTTGCGATTGCGCGTGCACTGTCCGTTCGCCCCAAGGTTGTGGTCGCAGATGAGCCCATCTCAATGCTTGATGTTTCAATTCGAGCAGAGATCTTGAATTTACTCAAGGATCTGCAGAGGCGCTTAGGAATCTCATTCGTTTATATTACGCATGACCTTGCATCTGCAAGGTATTTTGGAGATCGCATTGCAGTCATGTACGGTGGCCAAATTATGGAATTGGCGCTTTCTGATCAACTTCTTCAACAACCGCACCACCCTTATTCCAGGTTGCTTTTAGCCGCAACGCCAGGCATGAAGTATGTGGATAAACTCCCGGAAACGAGCAACCGTGCACCTGATTTACTCAGCTCTCGTAAAGGATGCCCGTTTGCTGGGCGCTGTCCATCGGTACTGACGATCTGTCACGAGCAAGAGCCCCTTCTTCAATCCGTGGACGCGACTCATCAAGTTGCGTGTCATCTTTTTCATTAGTTCGTAATCTGAACTTTCTTGTTCTTGGGAGGAGAAAATGAAGTTGACATTTTAAAAATGTAAATTAGTATATAAAAGGATGTATATATAAGAAAGGGGTTTCGTATGCAATGAATTACCCTGTATCATCATTTTTTCCAATTGCGATAGGTTTTTTAAGCTTATCGATTAACTATTTTGTGCAAGGTGGCAGTGTGCTTTTTGATGGGCCAAGACATGTCAAAGACCCCAGGCAAAACGAAAAAATGCTTGGACTTTGGGGGATGCTGCTCGGTGGATTCGGACAGCTTTTAACTGGGACGTACTTGATGGTCGGTCTGAGCTGGTTTCCAGTCTATCGCGATGCGGCGCCGCTCTACATGGCAGCTGTTGCCTTTTCTGTTTACGGTATTCATTGGATTGTTTTGGGGCTGCGGCGGTTTCTCGGATTGGACGCTGGCTCTGAGGCGTGGATGTCCATCCCGCTGCTGGGTCTTAGTGTGCTTGGCGCCATTTCGTTTTCAATGGCTGGAGACCAACCAGCAGTGATTCTTTTTGTCGGACTGATTCTGATTTATATTTCCGAACTCATCGCACGTTTTACTCAAATTCAGTTTTGGGTAAAGTCACTCGCGTTTTTCCAGCTCATCACTGGAGTCTGGCTCCTGTATCTCACGTATGGCGTCACGTTAAACACGGCAAACGGACTCCACTTCTGGGTTTAATCACAATCCGGTTGGTTGATTGATTGAGATGAAGCACAGTCCTTCAAGAAATTGAAGAGACTGTGCTTTTTTGTTGAAAGACGACATAGTGGCAAAGAGTGGATCATTGTTGATCATCGAGTGACCATTGTTCGTAGACCTTGGCAATTGCGATCATGTCTTCTGCCCCCCATCCCTGTGCGCGCGCCATCTGCAAAACCTGTTGCGCTGAGGCCAACACGGGAAGTGGTAGACCTGCGCGCCGCGCGAGTTCAATCGCCAGCTGGACATCCTTTGCGAGCAGATTTGCTGTGAATTGGGGCGAGAAATCGCGGTTCACAAGTTTTGGTCCCTTGTATTCCATCACGCCGCTGCGCGCCGCGCTTCCCGCCAGAAGTTCCATCCATTTTTGCGTATCCACGCCCGCTGCGCGAGCGAGTGCGAGTCCCTCAATCATGGAGAGCAGGTTGAGTGTCAGCACCGTATTGATCGCCAGTTTTGCGTGCAGTCCGGAACTGTGGTCTCCCACGTGAACGATCGTTTTGCCCATTCGCTCTAAGAGTGGTAGAACGCGCGAAAATGCGACTTCAGGGCCACCGACCATAAAGGTGAGTGTACGCGCTGCCGCGTGCGGCGTACTGCCGCTCACGGGTGTATCTAGGTGGAAAACACCCAGATCTTGCAACCGCTCTGCGTGTTGAAGACTCGCATCTGGACTAATAGTGCTTGCATCGACGACGATGGAACCTTGTTTTAGTCCGGCGCTCGCACTGTCATTACCAAACAGGACGTCATGCACCGCCTGTTCATTGGAAAGCATGAGAAAAAGCACATCGACATCCTGCGCGACTGCGCGCGGTGATGCGCAAAATCGTGCGCCTGCGTCGACTGCGCGCTGGGCGTTTGCCCTCGTGCGATTATAGACTTGCGCTTCGATGCCCTCTTGCGCAAGGAGATGACCCAGCATGGGCAATCCCATGGCTCCTGTTCCAATCCATCCAATCCGCACTGGAATTCCCCCATTTCGAATGACTCATCGTGCAATTGTATTTTACCTATTTTTCATGCAGGATTCAGGCATGCAATAAAACAGAACGTCGTTCACGATTATGAAACAAATCTGCCTTAATGTATCGCTGTCAAGACACAATTCTAATAAACAATTCATGTATAATGCAAAAGATGGTATGAACAATTTGAACACTATAATTAAACCAAAGGAGGTTCTGAATCCTATTTGTAAAACAAGCTGATGACATCGATTTTAAGAAAGAAGATCTGTACGATCTCTGTGGATGGCGTCGCGCACACTGTAGCGGCAGGCGTGCCAAGATCCGCAAGTGAATGAGACACTTTCTATTGACTGGTCGATGGATCAAGCGCTCGCACAAGCTGCGCGGTCAGCAACTGATCGTTTCTGATTTGCGCAGAAATGACACAAGAGACGACGAGGATTGCACGGTGTAGAGTGAATCTTTTTAATTCGAATGATTGTATGCATCCTAGAGGAGGTAGTGAATTGGAAAACTTCAGGTCTCCGGCAGAAATTGCCGCTCTTGCAGTCGAGAGTGGTGTTGCTAAAGCAAAATTGAGCATTGGAAAGATGCTGGTTCTCGGTTTTCTTGCAGGCGCATTTATTGCACTTGGATTTTTGTTTGATCTTCGTGTCACGGCGACGATTCCCAAGGCGTGGGGGGATGGATTTCGCTTTCTCATCGGTGGTGCAGTTTTCCCAGTAGGACTTATGCTTGTCGTCATTGCAGGGGCAGAACTGCTTACGGGGAACATGATGACGCTCCCAATCGCGTTTCACGCTCGGCGTGTGCGTCTTGGAGCGGTAATCAAAAACTGGATCTTTGTAACAATCGGTAACTTTTTCGGTTCCATTTTTATTTCTTATATGGCGATTGAGGCACACCTTCTTACAACGGGTGACTGGAAGAAATGGACTATTGGGGTGGCCGTCGCAAAGGTGAGTTTACCGTATTGGTCCACCATCATCTCAGCGATTGGCTGTAACTGGCTCGTAACGTTAGCGGTATGGCTCGCGCTGGGGGCAAAAGACGTTATCGGGAAAATTTTTGGCATTTGGTTTCCGATCTTTGCTTTTGTCGCGATTGGATTTCAACACGTCGTTGCGAATATGTTTATCATTCCGACTGCGATCTGGCTTGGCGGTCCGATCACGTGGGGACAGGCGATCACGGAACTCAGCGGCGCTTTTATAGGAAATGCGATCGGTGGCTGGCTGTTTGTGGCGTCAGCGTATGCGTACACGTACATCAACAAGACTGCTTCACAATCAGAAGGAAAAACGGGGACGATCTCTTCAACGTAGATTGACCGCGTGCAGTCAGCACGATACAATGACCATAAAACAATCGTTATTATGGGGGAAATGTGTGGATGAATCCGGTGATGCTCCTGGGTGCTGGCCCAGGTGACCCGCAGTTGCTTTCTGTGCGGGGAAAGACAGTGCTTGAAATGGCAGATGTGGTGGTGTATGACCGCCTTGTTTCACCGATACTCCTGGAAAGTTCTCCTTATTCGACAGAACTCTTCTATGTTGGCAAGGCGTCGTCTGCGCACAGTGTCGCTCAAGAAGACATTCACCAGTTGCTGATTCAAAAAGCGCGCGAGGGTAAGCGAGTTGTTCGGTTAAAGGGGGGAGACCCGTTCATTTTTGGCCGCGGCGGTGAAGAGGCGATGGCGCTTCGGGCGGCAGGGATTCCTTTTCAGATCATTCCAGGTGTCAGTTCTGCGGTGGGCGTGCCCGCCTATGCGGGAATCCCTGTGACACAGCGCGAGACGGCAAACTCGTTTCGCGTTGTGACGGGACACGTGAGCTCTGCGGAGCTTCCCGCGTTTGGTCCGCCACGCGCAGATGAAACACTCATCATCCTTATGGGCCTTTCGAATCTGCGGGAAGTTGTCGCCTCACTACACGAAAACGGCTATTCAGCGGATATGCCCGTTGCCGTCACACGTTTTGGCACGACGTCTGAACAAACTACCGTGCGCGGGACACTTATGGATATCTCGTCTCGCGTCGCGCGTGCCAAGCTTAAAAGCCCTGCGGTCATCGCGGTGGGCGACACTGTGAATTTGCGTGATACGCTAGCGTGGAGAGAGCGTCTTCCTCTTTTTGGTAAACGGATCTTGTGCATTGCGGAAACGAGCGAGCAGATGCGCGCAGAGTGCGATCAACTTCAAGAGGCGGGGGCAGAAGTGTTTCCGTTTGCCTTGGAGCGCTATGCGACTGTGAGTGACAGTTGCGAGGCAAGAATCGCATCGGTTTTGTGCGACGCCGCCACAATGCAAGTCACGATCATCGTGCGCACATTGCTCGGCGCAAAGGCGCTGTTGCGCGTGTTTCGGGATAGGCGAACTTATCCGGCTCGACTTTTTCGTTTAACCATAGCGTCAGCGAGCGAGGGTGTGATCGCTTATTTGGAGGGGCAGGGCGTGCTGCCTGAACGGATGGGAGAACCTTTGGGGAGTGGGCATCTTCTTTTTGGCGGACAAGTGTTTTCCGAGTCTGGAGGCGGAATGGCGCCTGTGGAGGGAACCTGCCCGCTCACACTCGTGGAGTATCGTGTCGGAGGATTGTTGCCTTTGCGGTCGTGGATCGAAAATAAAGAGATGCATCCGGTTGATGCGGTTGTTTCGTATGCAGAAATTGCTGTCTCCCATCTGAGACGTCAGGAGGTTTGGCCGTTTAGAGCGCTTGAACTTCGGCGCGCGAGCCTGTCTGGCAAAGAGGATTTGATCGAGGAACTTTGTAAACGCTTGGTCTGGACGAACGTGCATGCAACAGATCATGGAAATGAAGACAGGTGCGACGCGCTAGGTGGCATTGCAAATTGAAAAAAAGCAATATGAAGAGACGACGGGGATTACACCGTCGTCTCTTTGCGTGCTTTGCGATGGAGCAGTTCATACGCGATCGGCACGATGAACAGAGTCAAGATCGTAGAGGTCACGAGTCCCCCGATCACGACGACGGCAAGTCCTTGCGAGATCAGCGCGCCTTCCGAGAGACCTGCGGCGAGTGGGGCGAGCGCGCAGATGGTTGCAATTGCGGTCATAAGGATCGGTCGCAGCCGCGTCGTACCAGCTTCTAGCAGGGCGTCGCGCACGGTGAGTCCGCGTTTGCGCTGCTGTTCTACGCGATCGATCAGGACAATGGCGTTTGTGACGACGATGCCCATCAGCATCAGAATGCCGATCAAGGATGACACGCTGATGGGTTGACGCGCGATAACCGTGCCGAAAAAGGCGCCAATCAGGGCAACCGGCATCGCAAACAGGATAGAAAACGGTGCCACCCACTCGCCAAACGCGATCAACATCACGATGTAGACCATTCCGGCGGCGGCGAGTACTGCCTGTATGAGTTCGCCAAAGCTTTGGTTTTGTTGTTGGCTTGTGCCAGACAGCGCGGTTGTGACGCCTGCAGGCAGATCCAATTTGGCGATTGCCTCTTGCGCGAGCCGTGTCGCTTTGCCTGTATTTTTCCCGGTGAACATCGCCGTGATTTCAGCATAAGGGCTTCCGTTTCGATGCAGTACACTGACGGCTGTTTGCGAGAGTTGCACTTGTGCGACATCGCCGAGTGTCAGCGACTGTCCCGTCGCTGAGGAGATGGGGAGTTCGCGCAGCGCCTGCAAAGAGGTTGGCGCTGTTCCGGTTTTCAGCGTCGCGATGATGGTATAGGCTTGTCCGTTTAGATTCACCGTGCCTGCGTTTTGGCCAGCCAGCACATTCTGTGCGACACTTGCAATTTGATAGGCGGTTAATCCATACTGACTTGCTTTGGCAAGATTTGGCGTCACCTGAATCTGCGGCTGTGTCTGCGTCAGATTGTTTTTTACATTGGTCAATCCAGGCACGCGCTGTAGCACGCTCGTGATGCGCGCCGCAGCCCGAGACACGCTCTGCGGATCATTCCCGGATACAATTAGTGCGTAATTCGTCGGAGGGCCGCCTGCCGTTACGGCAGCAGCCTGGATCGTTGCAGATCCGGCGAGCGGATAGACGGCCTGTTGTAACGCTTTGACAAATGCGTTGACGTGTGTGGCTGGATTCAGTTGAAGAAAAAAGCTGGCGCTGTTCTCATTTGCCAGTGAGCCGCGCGCACCAGACTGAACCGGATCACTGCCGACCGTGACGTTCATCGTTTCGACGGTCGCCCCAAATCGCTGCCGCACACGCTGTTCCACTTGTTGCGCTTTTTGGTTTGTCGCCTGCAGGGAACTGCCAACAGGTAGCGTCACACTGATCGTCGCATACTTGTCGTTTGACTGGGGCAAAAAGGTGCTGCCAACTGTTGGCAGAACAGCGATAGAGGTGACGAGGCCGACGGCACAGAGGATGATTACGATAGCCTTGTGCGTGAGCGCAAAGCGCAAAAGGTTTTGGTAGCGAAGCTGCCAGGGGCGCAGGATGTCATGCGTTTCTTTTGTGAGCAAGTGGGTGTAAACGACGCCGTCAGACGATACGCCTTGCGGGTTCACATCGTTTTGATCCTCGTACGCGCTTGCCGACGCACTTTGCGCAAGTGCGACAGACTGTTGCGCCTTGCGTGCCATGAAGAGCCAGGCCAGAAGTGGGATCAATGTCAGCGCGACAAGCAGGGAGGAAGCGAGCGAGACGACTACAGTCAGGGCAAACGGAAAAAAGATTTTTCCGATGATCCCGCTGACGAGGCCGAGCGGCAAGAAAACGGCGACCGTTGTGATCGTCGAAGACGTGATGGCTTTGGCGACTTCACCTGTGGCAAAAAGTACGAAGGTGCGTCCAAACCCAATCCCACGCTGATAGGAACGGTGGATGTTTTCGATGACGACAATCGAGTCATCGACGACGCGCCCTGTGGCGACAGCCATTCCGCCAAGACTCATGATGTTGATGGTGACATTGAATTGGTTGAGAAAAATGAACGCGATCAAAAGTGAGACGGGAATGGAGACAATGGCGATCAGGGTTGTCAACCCATTTCGCAGGAAAAGCAGGATGACGAGCGCCGCAAAGAATGCGCCGAGCAGCGCCTCGCGGATAAGTCCGTCAATCGACGTCTTGATCACCGTCGCCGCATCGTAGAGGGTGGTGACGTGCAGATGATACGGGAGCGACTGGGTCATGGTGTTCATCTCTTGCAAAACGGCCGCAACGGTTGTCACTGTGTTTGCGCTGTCGGTTTTGACAACACTCAAAAGCACACTGTTTTGTCCATTCGTGCGATTGATGGCGACATTTGCCGGCTGTGTCAGCGTAACGGTCGCCAGATCGGAGAGCGGAATGGTTTTATGTGCTGTGTTGCTTGCATTTGCTGCCTGCTGCGATGCCGTGAGTGACGGTGGCGGCTGTACAGGGTTTGCAGGCGCCGTGCCTGAAAAAGTGTGCCCACTGCCTTGTGCTGCTGCGCCCATCATTCCCTGCAGTTTTTGCATGAGCGTCTTCTGTTCTTGTGAAAGGGTTGTGACCGTTCCTTCTAACTTTGCTAGTTCAAGCGGATTCTGTGCTGATTTGGGTTGTGTGAATTGTTTTGCCAGCGCCAGTTCTGCACCCAACAGCTGCCCTTGAACGCTTTGGATGGTGGCCATCAGTTGGTTTTCCGCCTGCACCATGCCAAGTCCTTGCCCTAATTGGCCGACGGATGAGCCTAAAGTTCCGACAGCTTGTCCGAGATGTCCGATCGTCGCGCCGATCGACTGAATCCCGGCAGTCGGCGAAGAGGTCAGCGCGATCGGCAGCCGCTTGATGTCGGCGAGCGACTGAAACTGTGTCGTAAGCTGCACGGGACGTGTGTACCCCTGATATGTAGTGCTTCCGACGGGAACGGAGATGTTGTCACTTTGCAGATCTTGTAGCACTTGTGGGAGCGTGAGGTGATAGGCCGCGAGTTTGGCGGCATTCACCTGGATCTGCACCTCATCAGGCTGCGCCCCTGCCGTTTGAACCGAACCGACACCAGAGATTGACGCCAAGTTTGGCACGATCGTTTGGTTTACGATGTTGCGAAGCGCGGTTGGCGAGGCCTGCTTTGAAGAGATCGTAAAGTAGATGACGGGCTGCGCGTTAAAGGAAAACTGCTGGATACTCGGCCGCAGGGCTGAGGTTGGAAGCTGCACCTGATTGACCGTTTGCTGCACATTCTGCTGGACGGTGTTGATGTTTGCGCTGCTGTGCAGTTCCAAACTGATTTCGGATAGGTTTTGTACAGACGTCGATGTGACATTTTTTACGCCAGCCACGCTGCGCAGCGCTTTTTCCAAGGGATCAGACACATCAGACGCCACCGCGCCTGGCGCGGCGCCGGGATACCCTGTGATCACGGTGATGACAGGCAGTGTGATGTTTGGAAAAAGTTCTTCGTTGAGCGAGGCGGCAGAGAGTGCCCCACCGATTGCCAGAAGGATGGTCAAAATGACAATCACGACGGGATTGCGCAGTGAGAAGCGCGTTAAGAATCGCATGGATATGGACTCCTTTTTGGTTGCGACGGCAAGGGACGCAAAATCGTACGCATAAATCTACCATACGGTTAGTTTTAATTTGAAGCAAGTCGATTCTCCATTTATTTGATGAAAATTTACGCATCAGATGTTCGCATGTCCACTACCACTTGGCGTGCACGGTGGCAGTGTGCGGCGAAAACAACTCGGGAATGGTCACAAATGCATAGCCGCGCGAGCGCAATGTGTGAATCAGTTCCGGCAGCGCCTGTACCGTTCCCGTGAGAATCTCTTTGGGGTTGCCTGCACAATGCATCAGGATGATCGAACCTGGATTGACGGCGGGCAATGTGTTTTGCAGCACCTGTTTTGCGCTCAAACTTCGCCAGTCCTGAGAGTCAACCGACCAATTCACAACTTGGTATCCCCGTTTTCCCAGCTGACGCAGCATCGCATTATTTACGTTTCCGTATGGCGCGCGAAAAAGTCTCGTCGTCACGCGAACCGTTTTTTTCAAAAGTCGCTCGGTGCGCTCGACTTCCCAGAGAATGTGCCAAGAAGACGCTTTTTGCAGGTTGTCGTGGTCATAGCTGTGGTTGCCAATCGCGTGTCCTTCATTTTTGATGCGCAAGATCACATGCGGGTATTTTTGTACATGGATGCCTAATACGAAGAATGTCGCGTGAACGTGTTCGCGTTTTAGAATCGAGAGAATTTGCGGCGTGTAGAGATCGTCTGGTCCGTCGTCGAACGTGAGCGCGACTTTTTTGATCGACGGTCCCTGAAAGACAAAAATGTGCGGAAACTGGAGCGCCAGCGCCTGGCGATCTTGTGCGAACACTGTAGGAGCCTGGTTTGCAAGTGCGGCGATGGCAAGCGATAGAAAAGCGGTGACGAATCGGAGGTTCCTGCGATAAAACGGGTTTTTTCGCGAGTGGTTTCGCTGGCGCACAGGCATTCGCTCCTCGTTGTGTATCAATCTGGTTTATCATTTCCTTTGCGCGAGCAGATCATGTTGCCATGCTCAATTTTCGCATTATGAAACTTTGCTCAATCTGCAAGTTGTGACAGAAGCGCATCGTAAAACTGTTCATCATCCTGTTTTGTTCGCGCAGATGGACCTTTCAAACGATGTTTTGTCTTGTCGCGTCGCAGTTTTTGCCCAAGTGCGCGAACTTCGAGGAGCGGGTCAATGTTTTGTGCAGTGTACACAAAGCCTTTTGAAGAGAGCGCGCGCCCGCGCCGTGCGAGAACGAGCGCCGCGAGGCCGTAGTCTTCCGTGACAACAATGTCGCCCGATTTGATCCGCGCGAGGATGGCGTAATCTGTCGCATCCGGTCCTGGGGCGACCTGAATGTGATCGGGCGATGCGATGTGATGGTCATAGGAACTGACGGTGACGAGACGAACCTCTCGCTTTGCGCATATCTCTTGCGCGATCTGGCGGGCAGATCGCGGACAGGCGTCCGCATCGAGAAAGACAGTGCGTTTTCCAGTGTTCTCTGGCCCAGATTCAGTCTTCATAATCCCAGGAAATGGCATGGATTTGTTTCTCCTTTAGACGAAGGTTTGTCATCGATTCGCACACCTCGTATAATCAAGCGTGGCCTCGTGAATGTTGTGGCCGTTTTGTGATGAGGAGATGAGTGTATGAGCGAGCGGAATTTACGGGATTCCGTCGAACCCTTATTATACAAACCGTCACAGGAGATCGCTCTGTCATCCTTGCGCTATCATGATCGTCGCGTGACGATCACCAAAGAGTTTACCTTCGACGCAGCCCATCATCTCTATGCCTATAAAGGAAAGTGCGCCAATCTGCACGGACATACGTATCGACTGGTTGTCAGTGTGAGCGATGTGTTGGACGAGATTGGACTTTCGATCGATTTTGGCGATGTAAAGGCGCTCGTAAAGACGCATGTTGTCGACCGGCTTGATCACACGTATTTGAACGAGGTACTTCCGCCAATGAACACGACTGCCGAAAACATGATCGTCTGGATGTTTGAAGAAATAGAACGAGCGCTCCATGCGTTTCGGGAGACCGCGCGCGTTGAGCGCTTGACGCTTTATGAGACACCGACGTCAAGCGTTGAAATCACTCGACAGGAGATGGGGCTTTGAGTGGCGCGGAAACAGGGCGCGACACGCAGGCGATCCGTCTGCCGCTCGTAGAAATTTTTGAGACGGTAGAAGGCGAAGGGACGCAGGCGGGGTACCCCACGGTCTTTGTGCGTTTGTTTGGTTGCCCGCTGCGCTGTACGTGGTGTGACACGCCTTACAGCTATGCACCGGCCAAAGCGGAATTCACCATGTCGATTGACGAGATCGTTTTGCGCGTCGCATCGTACAAGTCAGCGCGCGTATGCCTGACGGGAGGTGAGCCACTGATGTATCGCGATCACTCTGCTACGCTACTTCAGGCGCTCGCTGAACTCCCGCGACTGGTTGATGTGCATGTGGAGACGAGCGGAGCGATTGATATCACACCTTTTTTGCAAGATGTCAAATCGTCCAAGGTGCGCTACATCGTCGACTACAAGTTAAAAGAATCCGGAGAGACTGCGAACATGGTCGAGGCGAATTTTACGGCACTGCGCCCTCAGGACGAACTTAAGTTCGTGATCGCGTCGGATGACGATTTTGACGAGGCGATGGCAGTGCTCGATCGCTTTCACCCTTTGTGCACGGTGCTGGTGAGCCCCGTGTTTGGCGCGATGGAACCGGATCATCTTGTGGATCGTCTCCTTAAAGAAGGGCGTCCGCACGTCAAACTGAACTTGCAGATCCATAAAGTCATTTGGGACCCGAATCGGCGCGGCGTCTGACGCACTTTGCTGAGATGGGCATCCATGACATGAACAAACTGTGCTTGGCTGCGTCACAGCCAGACGATAAAATCTTGTGGGAGGTGTTTTTCTGTGACGACAGAGACACGCAAAGGGCAATCAGGCGCGGTCGTGATTCTCAGCGGCGGGCTTGACAGCGCGACATGTCTTGGCATCGCTTGTGCAGAAGGCCACCACGTGACGGCGCTTTCGTTTGATTATGGACAGCGGCACCGCAGGGAACTCGACGCGGCGGCTCGTCTGGCAAAGCACTACGGTGTATCGCACCGCGTCTTTACACTGCCATTTTTTCGGGAAATGGGAGGTAGCGCGCTGACAGATGACACGATCGCGGTGCCGACAGAAGGGGTCGACCCACAGCGCATCCCGTCAACGTATGTGCCGGGGCGCAACCTAATTTTTCTCTCGATTGCGACGGCGCTTGCAGAAGTTACACACTCAGAGTGGATTTATATCGGTGTCAACGCGCTTGACTATAGCGGTTACCCGGACTGCCGTCCGGAATTTATGGATGCGTTTGCAAAGGTTGCGACCCTCGCGACGCGCGCCGGTGTTGAAGGAATGCATATCGCGGTGAAGACGCCACTTTTGCACATGACAAAAGCTGAGATTGTCGCAAAGGGTACTGAACTTCACGTTCCGTATGAGCTCACAACCTCTTGCTATGCAGGAGAAGAAGAGGCGTGTGGCGTTTGTGACAGCTGTCGACTGCGGCTTGCGGGGTTTGCGGAGGCCGGGCGCGTGGACCCCATTCGCTATCGATCGCGATAGTAGAGGGTGAAAAATCTTGAGTCTCGCAGCGGTCTATGCCATAATTCGCAGAGTAGATGCCATTAGACGTGGATCGCTTTTTTTATTTTGTTTCTGAAATTGAAAGAATGTGAGGTTTGCCCTTTTGAAAAAGCAGGGAACGAAACCGACCGCCCCCAAGTCAAAAAAGAAACTTCGTCGAAGAATTTTGGTCGCTACCGCGAGTGCGATCGTGCTTGGCGCGGCAGTTGCCTATGCGATGGTGTCGCAAGGGCTGGCTGGCCCGGGCGGTGGACTATCACTTCCTTTTTTGCATAACGCGCCGCCACAGCCTGAAAACATTCTCCTGATTGGCAACAATGCGCGTAACGCGCAGGGGCCGCTTCAACTCGGGACTGCCGCCGGTCAGGCAGATATCATGATGGTCGCGCACATTGATCCGATCAAGCATGTGGTGACGCTGATCTCGATTCCGCGCGATACACTCTTTGCAATGCCGAACTACAACAACCCTATTCCGAAGCTTAAATCGTTCTTTTTTATCGGCGCGCAGATGCAGCCAAACCAAGCCGCACAATTGACCGTAAAAGCGGTGGAGAAGTTTACTGGCATGCATATCGATCACTGGATCGTGACCGATTTTCAAGGATTTTCCGATGCGATTAACGCGGTTGGCGGTGTGCGCGTGTACATTCCTGGACGTATCTATGATCCACTGCACAGTGGTGCGAACCTCTACCCAGGGTGGCAGACGCTCAATGGCGCGCAGGCGCTCGCCTACATTCGCGTGCGGCAAAACACCGCGAGCAACGTTTCAGTCAACGACTACGAGCGGAACAATGCGCAGGCGCAGGTGCTGATGGCGCTCAAGACAAAGCTGCTCAGTGGCAGAAACGCGCTTGCGAATGCGCCAGGTCTGATCGCTACGTGGATGAAAGATGTTGCGACAGACATGAATATTTTTGACCTGATCCACCTTGCAGAGATCGTGCACGGGTGTAAAGTCACGCATATCAATCTGGGCACAGTTTCTGACTCTATGGATGTCGTCAGCGCCCCTGTTCAAGGCATCAACCAAGAGAACTATCTGACAGGCGCCTACTATGACATTATTGATCCGGCCAAAGTCACGGCAACGCTCAAACCTTTTGGTTCGACGGGCGCTGACACGGGTGTGCCGATCGCGAGCCCCGGCTCATTTCAGGTGCAACTCTATGGTCCGCAGTCTGAGGTTTCTGTGCTTCAGAAACAAGGATTTAACGTGACTTACATGGGCGGCAGCAATGTTTCTCAGGATCAGATCATGTATCCTACAGGCCAGTTGAGCGAAGGGCTTTCGGTGGGTCGCGCGATTGGTTCAGGGAATTCGCTGGTTGAACCGGGGGCACCCGGAAATGCGGTTGTCGTCTACGTGAATTGATGTTGAAACCTGTCTCGCAGGTCTAGTCCCACCGCGTCGTGAATATCCTTGGACAAGGAAGGTTCATGGCAGGGGTGACTTGAGTGAAACGCAGGTATCTCGTATTGGCGGGTCTCTCGCTTGCTTGCGGTTTGCTGTTGGCGGGGTGTGGCGAACCAGGCGCCACACAGGTGGTCAAGCAATTGCAGGCCGTACAAAACAAGCTGACAGCCTATAAAAGTTCAGCCTGGATGACAGTGCACATGCAGGGCGCTGTACAACGATATTATGTGGAAACGTGGTATCAAGCGCCCAATCAATACCGGATTGCGCTCGGGAATGAGAACAAAGAGATTTCGCAGATCATCCTTCACAACGCGTCGGGGATCTACATTATCAATCCTGGTTCAAAGCGGCTCCTGAAATTTCAGGGGGATTGGGCGGAGCGACAGGGGCATCTGTATCTGTACCACGCGCTTCTCTCGCGCATTGTCGCTGCACAAGAACCAACGTTTTCCCGCAAGGAAAAGCAGGTGTCGTTCACGATTCCCGGCGATCCGCTCAATCCGCTCATCGCGTACCAGCGGATTACCTTAAACGGTCAAACGCTCAATCCTGTGCAAGTGGAACTGCTTGACGCCAAGCGGCAGCCCATCGTTACACTCGATTATCTTAGCTATCAACAGAACGTGCATTTTCCGTCAGGTTCATTCTCGCCAGAACAGTCGACTACGCTTCACGCGGTTGAGATGCCCGTGGCGCAGATCGAGCGAGGATTTGGCGTCGTTGAGCCGTCGTGGCTGCCAACGGCCGATTCGATGCTTGACGCGAGCGAGGATCACGGCGTGATCTTTTTGCGGTATACGGGAAAAGAACCGTTCACGCTCGCGGAAAACCGTCCGGAGTCGGGGAGTCTCTCGCTTGGACAAGGAAAGCTTGTTACGCTTTTTGGCATTCCAGCGGTACTTACAGGGCAGGGGCCTGCACATCAATTGTACTGGATGAGTCACGGCGTCGAGTTTCAGTTGACATCGACGATGAGCGCGCAGGATATGGTTCACATTGCAAGTTCAACCTTGGATAATATAGGAAAGTGATGCGTTGTGTGGCTGAGTGCCGACGCGCGGCAACGAGACGCGTGGATGGTTGTGGATTATGAATCAATTCGCCACAATGCGCGCCTCTTGCGTGAGAAACTCGCGCCAGGGGTGCGCATGATGGCGTGCGTCAAGGCATACGCCTATGGACATGGAACTGTGGAGACAGCGCGCGCGCTACTTGACGAGGGGATTGAGGAACTCTGTGTCGCGACGGTCGAAGAAGGCTGTTTTTTGCGCGCGTCCGGGATTCACGCGCCCATTTTGGTTCTTGGCGCATTCCCTCTTGAGGCGGCTGATGCGCTTGTCGAACATGACCTCATGGCGACCGTCTTTGCCGCATCACATGTCGCGGCGCTGGCGCGTGCGGGACGCGCACAGGGCATTTATCCCAAGGTACACCTCAAAGTGGATACAGGCATGACGCGGCTTGGCGTGCGCTCGGAGGAAGAGTTGCTTGACATCGCACAGATGTGCATCGCGCAGGGACTCATCATCGCCGGGGTTTATACGCACTTTGCGTTTGCGGACGAAGCGCTTGACGCGACGTTTACAGATTGCCAACTGGCGACTTTTCAGCGCATAGTTAGCAGGCTGCGCGCGTCCGGGATTGAACCAGGTGTCGTTCACGCGGCAAACAGCGCAGGGATTTTGCGCGGTCCTTCCTATCATCTTGACATGGTGCGCCCAGGCATCGCCCTTTACGGGTATCATCCGGCACCACAGTGGGGACAGGCCGTTGCGCTGCGGCCAGCGCTCTCTGTCTTTGCGCGCATTGTACGCATCGCGGAGGTTCCTGCCGGCACGAGTGTCGGTTACGGGTGTGCGCACATTTGCACGCGCGCATCGCGCATCGCGACACTCCCGATCGGCTACGCCGACGGGATTCCCCGCGCGGCGGGGCGGGGGGCGCAGGTTCGAGTCGGTGAATTCGCGGCGCCAATTGTCGGACGTGTGTGCATGGATCAATTGATGATCGATGTGACAGGTTCTGCGGCGCGCGTGGGTGATGTGGCGCAGGTGTACGGCGCAGATACAGGGCGCGCGGGTTCGCTTCAAGCGACAGCGGATGTGCTTGAAACGATTTCGTACGAGCTTTTGTGCCGATTGTCACCGCGTTTGCCGCGCGTCGTCGCTCAGCGTCAGGATGATGCGAGGATTTGATCAATGAGAAACATTCGGAGAAGGACTTTTTAGGTGGAACTGGATGTCTTTCTACGTTATGCGTTATAATAGCAAAGGGACTTGGCAGTCGTTAGGGGGATATCGCATTGTCTAAGTCAAGGAAAATTGCTGTGAGTTTGCCGATGGGCATGCTCGATGAAGTGGATACGCTTGTCGCGCGTGACCGCGAGAGCCGCAGCAACGTGATTCGACAAGCTACAGCGCTATACCTTAAGGAACGCAAAAAACAGATTATCCGCGAATCTCTGCAACAAGGCTATCTAGAAATGGCCCCGATCAACCTCCGCTTGGCGAGTGAGGCGTTCGACGCAGAAGTAGAAGCGGTCATGATCGCTGAACGCTTGGTCAGTGGGGTGTAGCACGATGAATGTCAAACGCGGCGACGTTTATTTTGCGGACCTCTCCCCGGTGGTGGGATCCGAACAAGGTGGATTCAGGCCGGTATTGATTATCCAGAATAACATTGGAAACCGTTTTAGTCCGACGGTGATTGTCGCCGCGATCACCGCGCAAATTCAAAAAGCCAAACTTCCCACGCACGTCGAGATCAGTTCCTCACAGCATGGAATGGACAGGGATTCTGTCGTCCTCCTCGAACAAATTCGCACACTAGACAAACAACGCCTCACAGAAAAAATTGCGCATCTGGACGATGAATTGATGAAACGCGTCGATGAGGCGCTCAGTATCAGCCTCGCGTTGGTCGATTTTTGAGGCATGTCCCGCCGATCGCCTGAATACAGTGGAGTAGGGATTGTCCCGATGACACGCTCAGGGTTGAGGAAGGCGGGAATCGCTTGTCAGACGCTCTCTATGTTGGCGCAAAAGTCCGCGCAGTGACGGCCGTCGCCATTCTATTATTTGTGGCGTTCGGCGTGTATCTCTATACGATGGGTGGATCGACGGGTACGATCTATGTGCGGTCGATTCTCTCTCTTTTTGAAGGAATTGTTTGGGATTCACTCCCCTTTTTGGTGATCGGTGTCACTCTTTCGTCGATCGTTGACGCGCTCTCTGCGCGTCGCGCATTTTCATCGCTCCTTTCCACGCGCATAAAAAGTCACGCTGTTGCGGCAACGCTTGGTTTGGCATTGCCTGTTTGTGACTGTGGCGTCGCACCTGTCGCGCGTACCATGCGCCGGCGCGGGGTGCCGGAGGCGACGGCGATGACGTACGCCCTCGCGACACCCACACTCAATATCATATCGATTGTCGCGACAGTCGTCGCGTTTCACGGATCGTGGACGATGGCACTTTGGCGCATCGGCGCTGTGCTCCTTCTTTCGCTGAGTATCGGCATGCTTTTGTCGCGGCTTCAAGGCGACGCGGCGGACGTCTACCAGCAGCCGAATACCAACGCTTCGCACGCACGCGGAACGTTTGCGACGGTTGATCACATGGCGCGACACGCCATCGCTGAACTTGTTGCGATTGGTCCGTTCTTGATACTAAGCGCACTGATTGCGGCGACCGCGCAAGAGTTGTGGCCGCTGCGTGCGGTGACTGCATTTACACAGCACTCGGTATGGTCGATTCCGCTGATGATGGCGCTTGGCGGAATGCTTTCCCTGTGCTCTGAGGCGGACGCATTCGTCGCGGCAGGGCTTGCTTCGCTCTTTTCTCCGGGGGCGATTCTCGCCTTTTTGCTCGCGGGACAACTGGTCGATATCCGGAATATGATGGTGTTTCCGACCGTTTTTCAACAGCGCACCATCTGGACTGCGCTCTCGCTTGCGTCACTCTTTGTGTTTGTGATTAGTGCATTGGCGAATCACGTCATCCTCGGGGGGTGGACACTGTGAGAGGGGAGCGAATCCTGCAAACAGTGGTGCTTGCACTCTACGCGACTGCCAGCACTCGCCTTCTCTACACCGGGGAAGTGTATCGCATCGCAGGGGTCTCTTCGATTCCCTCCCTGCTCGTCGCGACGGTCTTGCTGTGGCTGCTTTTTGCCATCTCTTCACTCTCAGTTGTACGCAGGTGGCAACAAGACACGGGCGGCGCTGCGCCGCAGGGCGTCTTGCGCGGGACGCTGTATGCGGTTTTTGCCTTTCCTCCTGCCGTCATTCTTCTCCATTCAGCGCTTTCACTCGTGGTATAATTAAAAAAATAAGAGATAAAGGGTGTTTCGTGCATGTCGTCATTCGCAGCAATACCTGCCGCCGACAGATCGCATATTCGCGATCTGTCTTTGCACGGTCGCGGTGAAAAGAAGATTCAGTGGGTCATCGGACGCATGCCGCTCATGCGCGCTTTGCAAGAGCAGTTTGAAAGCGAGCAACCGTTTGCCGGAAAGCGCGTCGTCATCTGCCTGCACCTTGAGGCAAAGACAGCCTATTTGGCACGCGTCATACAGTCTGGCGGCGCCGAGGTGACGGTGGTTGCGTCAAACCCGCTGTCAACGCAGGACGACGTGGTTGCGGCGCTTGTTCAAGAGGGGATCGCGGCGCATGCTTGGTATGGCGCGAGCGACGAAGAGTACCACGCGCATATTCGGGCGGCGCTTGATACGAATCCGCACCTGATCATTGATGACGGCGGGGATCTGATCACGACCCTTCACCATGAACGTCCGGAGCAGGTGGAGACGGTGATCGGCGGATGTGAGGAAACGACGACCGGGATTTTGCGCCTGCGCGCCATGGAGCTCGACGGTGCGCTGCGCGTCCCGATGATGGCGGTCAATGACGCGTACAGCAAGTACCTCTTTGACAATCGCTATGGGACAGGACAGTCCGTGTGGGACGGGATCATGCGAACGACGAACATGGTCGTCGCGGGCTCGACGGCAGTTGTTGTCGGCTATGGCTGGTGCGGAAAAGGCGTGGCACTTCGCGCGCGTGGACTCGGGGCGCGGGTGATCGTCTGTGAAGTGGACCCGATCAAAGCGGTAGAGGCGGTCATGGATGGTCACGAAGTAATGCCGATGCAGGAAGCGGCGCGCCACGGCGACTTTTTTGTCACGGTTACGGGAAATCGCGACTGCATCACTGGCGCACATTTTGACGCGATGAAAACGGGTGCGATCCTTGCCAACGCGGGGCATTTCGACGTTGAGATCAACATCCCGGATTTGCGTGCGCGGGCGGTTGCCATCGAGAATGTACGGCCCAATGTGCAGGGTTTTAAAATGGCGGATGGACGTGTCCTCTACTTACTCGCAGAGGGGCGGCTCGTCAATCTTGCCGCAGGAGACGGCCACCCGGCAGAGGTGATGGACATGACGTTTGCACTGCAGGCACTCGCCCTGCGCCATGTCGCCGAGAATTCACTGGCAGCCGGTGTCCACAACCTCCCGGCAGAGCTTGATCGCCGGGTTGCGGCAATGCGTCTGCACGCGGATGGGCGGTCGATTGATGAACTGTCAGACGAGCAAAAGGCATACCTTGCAGGATGGGGTCACGAAGCGTAGGTTTGTTGCTTGGCG
Source organism: Ferroacidibacillus organovorans (assembly GCF_001516615.1). GTDB lineage: Bacteria > Bacillota > Bacilli > Alicyclobacillales > SLC66 > Ferroacidibacillus > Ferroacidibacillus ferrooxidans_B. The sequence goes on from NZ_LPVJ01000030.1 coordinate 57,920, forward strand.
ATCATGAATGCATAGTGGGAGAGGTGGGTGGCAAATGAAGCCGAGAATTGGGCTTTCTGTAAATTATGAGGAAAAAGGCACGGGCAAGGTTGGCGCTTATCTTGGCGCAGATTATACGGATGGCATCTACGCGGCGGGCGGACTTCCTTTTGTGCTCCCGCTCACGGACGAACGGGCGTGGATTGAGGAACTCGCCGACGAACTCGACGGGCTTTTGTTGACGGGCGGGGATGACATTGATCCAAGCTACTTTGGGCATGAGCCGCTGCTTGGCTTAGGGCAAATCACGCCGCTGCGCGACGCGATGGAGTTTCAGCTTTTTGCCGCGATGCGCGCCCGCCAAAAACCGATCTTTGGCATCTGCCGCGGGGTACAGGTGATGAATGCGGCACTTGGCGGCACACTTTATCAGGATTTGCCTCGCGAGTTTCGCGGGACGCTTCAGCACAGCCAAAAAGCGCCGCGCGATCACATGGCGCACGCGGTAGAGATTGCCCCGGGAACCCGTTTGGCGCAAATCGTTGAAGTAGCAATGCTTCCTGTCAACACGTACCATCACCAGGCGGTGCGCGATCTCGCGCCAGGTTGTGTTGCGACAGCGCACAGCCGCGACGGTTTGATCGAGGCGATCGAGTGCCCAACAGATCGTTTTACGCTCGGCGTGCAGTGGCACCCGGAAAACCTGTGGCGAAAAAACTCGTCACACTTCAGGCTATTTACCGCTTTCACTGAGGCTGCTGCGGCGGCGCGGCGTGAAGCGGCGCAAAAACAGCCTGTCTTCACGCGTGAAGAGAAATAGGTTGCGCAGGGATCGCTCCGTGTGCTTTCTGTAGTAGAGCACGGAGAGTGTGAGCGCGAGAAAATAGGCGGTTGACGAGGCGAGCGCGCCTCCGATGATGCCGAGATGCGGAATGGTGATGACGCAGATCAGCACATTGGTGGCGATGCTCGCCGCTTGCATATAAAGCGGAAAACGCACATGTCCGAGCTGATCCGTAAAAAACTGTGTCAAGAGACCGGTTGCTCCATACGCGGTCGTCCCGATCAAAAGAATTTGAAAAGGAGCGATCGATCCCTGATAGCGATGGGTATAGACCACATTGATCAGCGGAGAGCAGACAAACATGATCGCCGCTCCGCTGACAAGGGTGTAAAACGTAAAGCGAAAACTGCGTTCGGTAAGCTCGATAGAAGCGTGGCGTTCTTCTTTGGCGATGCGTGCAAAGACGGCCAGACTGATACTCTGTGACACTTGCCACAGAATCTCGGATGCGGTAACGGCGATCGTGTACAGCGCGACGCCGCGCGAACCGGCGAGAATTCCGACGGCGTAAAAATCGCCGCGGTAGTTGAGTTGTGTCAATAAATTTTGCCACGAGATGCGGTTTCCATATGCAAAAAACGGCTTGCCGACTTCATCGTCGCGGCGCGGGTTGATGCGCACGCCTGCGCGCGCGCGGGCGATGGGGACAATGAGCGCGGCGGCTGTGATGTTTGTAGAGAGCCAAAGGATCAGCGTGATAAACAAGAGATGTGGCTGAGCGCCGAGTGCCTGAGGTGATTGAGCCCGTACAGCACGGCTGCGCCCACGAGAAACAAAGATGCCTGCACCATGTTCATGCGATTGACCCACGAAATCTCATTCAAGGCCTGCAGCAAACGTGAACTATAGTTATAGAGGATGACAAATGGAAGTGCGGCCAGGATAAACGAGATGTAAAAAAGAATAGGAAAGGCGCGCGTCAGACTGACGCTTACGATCAGGAGCGCAAGGATGACGATTGCGAGTTTTATATAGAGGCGGGCAAGCACCCCGAGCAGGCGGCTGCGGTCGAGTTTTAGGCGGTTGAGTCCGTAGTTTACAAACGCACCGTACCCCGACAAAAAGGTAGAGCCAAACAGGAGCGTACTCGTTACAAGTGCGTAGTTGCCGCGGTCGCTAAGGCTCGCAAAGTAACGCGTGACAAGCACTCCTGAGAGGAAGGTTATCGCAGAGATTCCCAATTTATAGCCAATGGTTCGAAAGACCTGCAAAACGGCGCGCACAAAATCACCCTGCAAGAGTATAGCACGTCGCACAGGGAGCTGTCCCCTTCTGCGGGAATTCTGTGCATTGATGAGATGGCAGAGGGCGCGGGCGCTCCGGACGTCACGCAGCCGCTCAATAAAGGCAATCAAGGAGGAGTCATCTTGGCGATGACGAGCAGGCATCTCTTGGTCTCAGTCCAGATTGGGCAAAACGCAAACGGCAAACCGAAACTTCACAATCGCATCTACCCGCATGTCGATGTGGCGGCGGCGGAGAGCGCAATTGCGAGTGTGCTTGAGGCGCTTTCTCCGCTGTTTGCTGACCCGATTGTCGAGCTTGGCCATGTCGACACGGTGTCCATCCAAAGTGTCGCTGCGACAGGAACGGCTGTGGCGAGCGGCACGGCAAGCCTTGCGGCAACGGGAACGACGGTGACAAGCGCCGTTTCCGGGACCACCACCGTCGCGTAATCCAATCAGCCAAAAGGGAGGCTTGATCCATGAAAGAAGTGCTTCAGTTGTCGTTTCTCACAAGTGCCAGCAAGGCGGTGCACTTGCAGATTCAAAACCCAAAGCAGCCAGTCGACCCTGTCGCGGTTAACGCGGCGATGGATGCGATTGTCGGGAGCGATATCTTTCTCTTTCCGACGGGCCGGATCATCAAAAAGGTGGCGGCGAAGGTCAATACGTCTGACACTTCAATCTTGACACTTCCCTGATCGCTTTGAAGTGCGGTCAGCGGATCGCGTTGCCTGAATGATTTGTGGTGCAAAGCACTGAAAAGCCCCCCTTTGATTATTTGATCGAGGGGGGGCTTTTCAGTGTTGCCAACGTGTCAAGAAGGAGCGAATACAGCTCTTCTGCACTGTCTGCCTCAAGCAAGATGCGATCGTCAACCAATGCAAACGGCTTTTTGAAACAGTTGTGACAGTGGCCGAGGCAGGCCCACTCGCGATGCAAAACCCCCGCAGTGTGCGCGCAGACTTGGCGTGCCGCCTCATCGCTTTGGTGTGCGCGATTGTCCTCGCATGTTTCGATGCGCACGATGCCAAGCGACTGGGTTTCTCGTGTCTCGATCTCACCCACCACCTCTCACAGACGGAGACGAAAACTTTCCTGTATAATCTTGTCGTACCTTTGATAGAATTCCGTGGATGCTTGTAACCTTTTACGGTCTCATTCCGTCACCATCATGACGCAGGCAGGTGAATCCGTTGTCGCCTCAGTCTCAAGAAGAACGCGTATCCCTTCTTCAAGAATTGATGCGCGCGTTTGGTCACGACGTGATCCGCCTGATCGATCACTATTTGCATGATCGGCACGCTGCAGAAGATCTGTCGCAAGATGTCTTTCTTAAAGTGTACGACCATTTGGATGACTTTCGCAATGAATCGAGCTATAAAACATGGATCTTGGCGATTGCGGCAAACGCTGCAAAAGATTATCTGAGAGCGGCAGCAAGGCGTGTGACGCCCGTGGAGACAATCCCGGAGAAAGAAGGTGTGGCGCATCCCGCGGTTGAAAACACGGTGGTTGAGCGCGCGCAGCGCGATCAGCTGTGGCGAGCGGTAGATGCCCTGCCGGATGTCTATCGCGAGGCGATCTGGCTTTTTTATGGACACGAATTGTCGGTTGAAGAGGCGGCGCGTGTGGCCAAAGCGAGTGTCGGCGCGATGAAAACGAGACTACACAGAGGGCGCGCCATGCTTCGCGAGGGGTTAGGGGGTGGATTTTATTTATGAATCGAGATGATCTAAAAGAGCCGGATGAACTGGAGTCGCTCTTGCGCACCCTTGCCCGCGACAAAAGCGATCTAACCTTTACGGATGAGATGCAGGCGCGCGTCCTCAAGCGGATCGAAGAGCGCGCCAAAACGGTGACACCGCGGACTTCGGCGAGAATTCGCAGACGGTACGGCCAGCCTGCATGGTGGGGGATCGGGGCAGTTGTTACTGCGTGTGTTGCGTGGGTGATCATCGCGCTTCACGGAAGCTTTGGCACCATTCCATTTCTTGCAAAGCAATCGCTCCTGCATGAAGATACCGTCTCATCTGGCGCTGAACCGCGCACATTTTCGGCATCGCTCGCGCCGATTGACGTTGCAAAAGTGAGTGTGCTTCCCACAACTGTGCAAGCCAGTAGCGAAACCGTTCACGGGGGGGTGACCGCGCCGCCGACGAGCGGAATCATGTCGCTTGCGCCACAAAGCGTGACCGTGCATGCCGCCCTTGTCAATCAGAGTGACCGTCCGATTGCTGGAAAGGAACTTCAGGGGATGCTGTTTATTCTTAAAGGCCCCTCGGGACTCTCACCAATGCAACAGGGGGATTGGGAGTATTTTGTCAATGGGCCAGCCGGAATCATTCCGCCGCACGGCCAGTTGCCGTGGTCGTTTACGCCCAACCCGACACCGCCTTTTTCAATGCATGCCTCCCGTCAGGTGCACATGATCTGGATGTATCGCAAGCCTGTGGCGAATGCGCCGACACTGACCATTGGCACACTTCCGGTTGTCACGCAGGTGCAATCGGTCGTCGTCACGGGGCGTGTTCGCAACATCCAATTTTTCACGGTAAACGTGGCCGTGCGAAACGAGTCACAAAGCCCGATCGCGCTCAATCAAGTGATGGCGATTCTCATTTTTGGCCACGGAGAATCCCTGCTCAGCCGCTCAACCTACAAATACTTCGACGATGTCACGCATAGCACAAAACCAGAGTGGCTAAAGTCCGGGCGCTCGCGCATTCTCTCCTTTGTGCTGACAGGTGTTCCTGGCGTCGATATGAAAAAGCTCTCCACCCATGTATTTTTGGTGGCGCGCAGTCAACTCGGAGTGTGAGCGCGGCAGGTGCATTGCCCGCTGATGGTGAATATGGGTATAATGGCGGCATTGATTCGAAGCGCAACGGAGAGCGGTGATCACTGTGCGCCTCCATGAAATCGGAGAGTTTGGGCTGATCGCACGACTAAAAGAGATCGTCTGGCGCGCGGACCCGCGCGTCATGGTGGGAATAGGCGATGACGCGGCGGTCGTGACGTATGAGCGACCCGTGGTCATGACGACGGATGCGCTTGTGCAAGGTGTTCATTTTACGAGTGAGACCATGACGCCGAAGTTGACGGGGGCAAAGGCGGCCGTTGCGACGCTTAGCGATCTCGCCGCGATGGGTGCTGTAGCGCGCCATTTGCTCGTGACACTCGCACTGCCTCCTGACACGGATGTCGAAGAGATTCTTGCGGTGTATCGCGGTATGGCAGATGTGTGCAACATGTACGACGCAACGCTTGTCGGCGGTGATGTTGTGTCAACGGGCGGTCCGCTTGTCATCAGTGTGACCGCGACGGGAGAGTTGCTTGATAAACCCCTTCTTCGCTCAGGCGCAAAACCTGGGGACATTCTCTTTGTGACTGGGGATCTCGGCGGATCAGCAGGTTTCCTGCACGCGTTTTTTGCAGATCGACTCGCCATGTTGAATCCACTCGACCAATCGCTCTTGCGGGAGCGTCATCAGCGGCCGACGCCGCAGTTTATCGCGGCGCAGATCCTTGTCGAAGAAGGGTGCACATCGCTCAATGACGTGTCAGACGGGCTCGCTTCGGAAGCGCACGAGATTGCTGAGGCGAGCGGAGCCCGACTGGTGATCGAGGCGGCCCGGGTCCCCATTCCGCCCGCGCTTCGCGCATATGCGCGACTGGGGCGGCTCGATCCGCTTGATTTTGCGCTCTACGGCGGTGAGGACTACCAACTGGTGGGGACGGTTGATGTGAGAAGCGTTGGGCGGGTGCTCGCGCGAATGCAGGCGGCTGGTGTTCGCTTTACAGTGATTGGGCGCGTGACGGATGGCGCTCCGGGGGTTGAACTGCTTGCACAAGGTGTTTATCAGACACTAGAAAAACGAGGCTATAACCATTTTGGAGCCGCGTTTCGCGGCGGCAAGGAAATCAGGTGATGCGCCTTGACGGAAACGATCGCGCTTTGCGAAGAGGGACAGATGGGACGGGTCGCGCAGCGTGGGCTCTCCTTGTGGCTTACGGGACCTGAGGAGACGATACGCTTAGGCAGGTCTTTGGGGACAGTCGCTTCGCGCGGCAGCGTATTTCTCATGCGCGGAGGACTTGGCGCGGGAAAAACGACGTTTGTGCGCGGGTTTGCAGCAGGGCTTGATTGTCGCGAAGATGTGCAGAGTCCAACGTTTACGTACGTGCTTGAGTACCTCTCCGGGCGGCTTCCTCTTTATCATCTCGACTTGTACCGACTTGCCGAGACGACCGAGGTGGAGATGGATTGGCTTGACGAATATTTGTTTGGGGAGGGGGTCGCGGTGGTGGAATGGTCTGAGTATTTGGGCGGCTATGCGCCAGAAGACGCCTTTTGTATCCACTTTTTGCTGTCTGAGGCAGACGAACGCCGCCTCGTGACCCTTTCTGCCGCGGGACGAACGGCTTGTGAGGTGTTTGAAGCGTGGGTGAACGAATGGTCCAAGTAGCGATGGATACATCGACAGAACGCCTCTCTGTGGCAGTCGCCACAGAGGATGGAGAGGTGATCGCAGAGACGACGTTCGCCGCTGCGCGTGCGCATGCGACATGTCTGCATCCGGTGCTCGAGCAGCTTCTTCGGGCTGTTGGACGCTCGGCTTCTGATGTGTCGGGAATTGCCGTGGGGCTTGGGCCAGGTTCGTATACGGGTGTTCGCATCGCAGTCAGCGCAGCAAAGGCGTTTGCGTTTGCCAGGCGCATTCCAGTCGTAGGCGTCTCTTCTCTTGAGGCGGCGGCGCGCCAGACAAAACGCCGCACAGGCGTCGTGGCTGTCGCGTTTGACGCACGGCGAAACGCCGCGTATACAGGGGTGTATCAGGCAGGGATGGACTGGCAACCGCTCAAACTTGAGACGCGTGCAGAGTATCGCGAGACGGCCGCCTGGATGCGCGCTCACCTCTTGGCCGAAGGTGAACTCACGGTTGTAGGAGACGGAGCGCATGCGCTTGCGCGTGAACTCGCTACGCTTGACATTCCGTGCATTGAAGAGGGGCGCGCGATCTCTATCGTTTACGCGCGTGACGTGCTGGGGGCGGCGCGCGCTGCGCTTTTAGATGCAAGAGACTGGAGTGAGCAGGAGGTTATCAAGCGTGCGCACGAGTTGGTACCGCGCTATCTTCAATTGGCGCAGGCCGAGGCCGCGACTCATCCATTCGGAGGCGTTGGCCATGGGTGAGTGGACAAAACATAGTGTCGATGGAAAGCCGCTCACGTTTCGCCGGATGAACGTGCGCGATATCGATTCGATTCTCGTGATTGAAAAGGCTTCGTTTTCTGCGCCTTGGTCGCGCAATGCGTTTCTCGGGGAGCTCACGGAGAATCACTTTGCGCGCTATACGCTAATGATGCTTGGCGAGCAAATCATCGGCTATGCGGGCATGTGGGTGATCATCGATGAGGCGCATATCACAAACATTGCGGTGGCTCCGCCGTATCGCGGCAAGAAGCTGGGAGAGACGCTGCTTCGCTACGCGATGGCAGAGGCGGTGGCGCTTGGTGCGATCAAGATGACCCTTGAGGTTCGTGTGTCAAACACTCCGGCCAAATCGCTCTATGAGAAACTGGGGTTTCAGCCTGGGGGCATTCGGCAGGGATATTATACTGACAATCATGAGGATGCTCTGGTAATGTGGGTCGATCTCCCGCGTGTTTCTGTACAGGAGGATTCTCATGCCGCAGAATGAATCGCGCGAAAACGCTGCGCAATCGAAAATAAAGGCACCCGTGGAGACACTTGGCGTCGGAGATGTCACCATTCTTGGCATCGAGTCGAGTTGTGACGAGACGGCCGCCTCTGTCGTGAGAAACGGTCGCGAGATTCTGAGTTCTGTGGTGCTCTCGCAGATTGAGGTGCATCAGGCGTTTGGCGGCGTCGTGCCGGAAGTCGCATCGCGTGCGCACACGGAGATGATGACCCGGGTGGTTGAACAGGCGCTGCGGGATGCAGGTGTGACCTTTTCTGATCTTGACGCGATTGCCGTCACGTATGGACCGGGGCTTATCGGCGCGCTGTTTGTCGGTGTCACGACGGCCAAATCGCTCGCGCTCGCCACGGGGCTTCCGCTTATTGGGGTGCATCATCTCGCAGGGCACATGGTCGCGTCTGCCTTGTCGCACGGCGCGACACCTCCTTACCTCGTGCTCATCGCGTCGGGTGGGCACACGGATTTGATTGATGTTAAAGCCTCGGGTGAAATGGTGCGGCTTGGCAAGACGCGCGATGACGCGGCGGGAGAAGCGTTTGACAAAGTGGCGCGCGCCATGGGCCTTGGCTATCCGGGAGGGCCCGCGATTTCCGAAGCTGCGCAAAGGGGTGATCCGACGCGCTATGCGTTTCCAATTGCAAAGCTTCCAGATGGCCCGTTTGATTTTAGTTTTAGCGGGCTAAAATCGTCTGTGATGCTCGTTCTCGACAAGGAAAAACGCGCGGGAATCGCGAGTTCGATCCCTGATCTGGCGGCGAGTTTTCAGGCGGCAGTCGTCGAGGCTCTGTGTGCGAAAACGGAGGCGGCGCTTATGCAGACAGGGCAGCGCACACTCGTTTTGGCGGGGGGTGTGGCGGCGAATGAGGCATTGCGAGTGGCGCTTCGCGCACGCTGTGACGCGCTTAGGGTGAACTTTGTCGTGCCGCCTGTCACGCTTTGCACAGACAATGCGGCGATGATCGCGGCGGCTGGGTACGATCGCTATGTGCGCGGCATGTTTGATGATCTTACGCTCACGGGCGTGCGACGGAGTCGATTGAGGCGTGGTACAAAGCGCCTGCGACGAAGCGCAAAAAGCGCGGGGATAGGGCATTATTCCGCTGAATCATCGATCCACGTCACATCTGGCGCATACCACGTCAGGTGTTTTTTTATGGGTGCAGATCGCGTGGCATAAATGCCATCTTTGCCAGGTGGCGCGCGAAAAATGAGAGATGCGGCGCGCTTGCGATCAAGGGTTGTATCGTCTAGAAAAATACGCTTTGTATCGATTTCGGCGCTGACAGCGCTTTCGCCGAGAACCGTGACGGCAAGGATGTCTGTATCTATTGAGTCGCCGGTACCCGGATCAATCAGGTGATGCATCGTGCGCCCATCCTGCGTAAACTGCCGTTTCCAGGTCGCGCTTGTGCAGAGGCCGCAGGGTGTCTCAGGCATTTGAACTGCCGCTGCCAGTTCATTAGGTCGAAGGGGGTGCTGCACGCCTAATTGATAGGGCTCTCCGGTGGCTTGTGTCCCGACGGTCGCGATGTCTCCGCCAGCGTTTATGATCGCGCCTTGCAGACTCTCCCTGTAGGTATCCATCACGCGCGACAGCATGCGATCCGCAGTAAACCCCTTGGCGATTCCGCCAAGATCAATCGGTGCATGCAGGATAATCTCATCGACGGCAAGCCATGTGACAAGCGGCTGGGTTTTGTCGATCAGCGTATGCAGCACATGCGCGGGAAGAGGAGAACCGGGGTAACCTGTGCGGTGAAGCGAAGAGAGGATGCGCGGGTCAAACGTTCCGCCGCTACGCTTGTGGGCGATGATCGATTGGGTGAGCACGTCACGCATCAAAGGTGAGATGTGTCGCGGTGAACCTATGGTTTGATTGAGTAATGTGAGCTCACTGTCTGCGCGAAACCGTGAGAGCGTTGCTTCGGTGTGTGTGATTTCGCGTTCAAGTTTCTTTAGAAATGCTTCAGGGTGTTCGCTTTGGTGAAAACACAGCGTCGAATTGGACAGATCGATGCGCAGCGAAAAGGTGGTGTTCATCGCCTGAAAGGATCGCTCATGAATGGGCATTTTATCGTCACACTCCGCTGTTTGCGCTGCTTTTTGCTCGTATGCCTTAGTGTAGCGAGGCTAAAGATGGATTTGCAAATGAAAAGGGGAAGGTTCGCGTCCAGCGAACCTTCCTGCTTATGTGAATTTTAACGCTTGGGTCGGGATGGATCGTAATGCTTATTTGCCGAGTACGACTGCACCTTCTGCGACAGGAATGTCACCTTTGCCAACCATCTTTGGTCCAGTGTGTACGACGATACCCCACGCGTTTGCAGGAATCTTCATGATGTGTTTGCCTTTGATCACAGTGGTTGCCATTGCGTTGCCTTTCGCGTCAGCCACGAGGTTTGTGAGTGCAAACGCCATGCCGCCCATTTTGCCGCCTTTGTCAAAATGGATGTGCTCGGGGTGAACGCTGTGCGGTTTTAAACCGGAGACCATCACCATGACTGTTAGGACATCCGTCTTTGTGTTCAGGTCGAGCATTGCCGTCCCATGCACTTTACTGCCTTTAAACGGGGACAGGGTTGCATGTGCGTATTGCACAGCGGCGGTCGCTTTCATTTTGTCCATCGGTTTTTTCTTGCTCGACGTGCTAACCTTACTCTTCGCAGCAGCTTTTGTGACGTGTTTTGCGCTTGCGACGTGATGGGTTGTGGCGGCAAATGCACTGCCGGCTGAGGCGAGGCTTACGAGCAGAGAAGCAGCAGCAGCCATTTTAGCAATTTTTGTGTTCATATTGGATACACCTCCAAAAGGATTGGGTCGGTTACTGTAACCAAACGGTTATTTCTATGTAACCGATTTGCAATCAAAATGTAATCTATCGAAATTAAATTTGCAAGACCTTTAAAATGCTATGATGTGACAAGAATGTGAACCATAACGAAATGATCGATTGTCCACAGAGTTACCCACAGGGTTATCCACAGAATCTGTGGATAACCCTGTGGAGAAAGAGAGGAGGCGTATGGATATGAATCAGGAAGAGCGGTTTATCAAGGCTGTCAAAGTGAACGATCTTTCTGTTGTGGAGAATTGTTTACAAATGGAACCGGGGTTGTCAGGGATTAAAGTAAACGGTATTTCCCCGCTCATGCTCTCGGTCTATTATGGCGCGCGCTGATTTGCTACAAATTCTGCGCGGCGTGGCTGCACAATAAAACGGCCGCTAAGATGACGGGCATCGCCAAAGGTTGATGATGCGCCGTGACGCAAAGTGTTACATTTCTTCAGAGAGTGTCTCCCACTCGCGATACGCGGCGGCGAGGCATTCATTTTTCTCCTGAAGGCGCTCATTCTGTACGTTGATCGCTACCCAGTCGCCGCGCTCGGACAGTTCAACCAGGCGCGTTTCATCCACCTTTATTTCTTCCTCTAAATGTGCAATCTGCTGCTCGACTGCGGCAAGTCTCGCTTGCCGTTTGCGATCTTGCGACTTTTCCGCCCGCTTGCGTTCGCGTTCATCTTTTGTCGAGGAAGGCTCTGAAGAAGGTGTCACATGCGCTGCGCGAACGGTTTCTTTTGCTTTGGCTGCATCGTCGCTTGTCTGAGCCTGAGACGCGAGAAACGCTTCATAATCTCCGGCAAAATCGATCAGGCGATCTTCAGAGAGCGAAAGAATGCGAGTGGCGAGCGTCGCGAGAAAATAGCGATCATGCGAAACAAAAAAGATCGTGCCAGGAAAGTCGAGGAGCGCCGCTTCGAGCGCCTCTTTGCTTTCGATGTCGAGGTGATTCGTCGGCTCATCAAGCAGGAGTAAATTGGCCGAAGAGAGTGACAGAATCGCAAGTGCGAGTCGGCTGCGCTCGCCTCCGCTCAGATCACCCACCCGCTTGTACACATCATCTCCGTGAAACAGCACGTGACCGAGTTTCGTGCGGATCACTGTCTCCGCGCGCGTTGGATAAACGCGCCAGAGCGTTTCGAGGACGGTCAGCGCTGGGTCGAGTTGTTCCTGTTCCTGCGTGTAATAGCCAAGTTCCACGTTTGTGCCGAAACGAAGATCCCCTGAACCTTTGCCAACCCCTGCAATCGCGCGCAGGAGAGATGTTTTGCCAACCCCATTTTTTCCGAGGAGTGCAACGCGCTCTCCGCGTCTTAGCGTGAGGGAAACCGGTGCAAACAAGTTGCGTCCCGGGGTGCCGACTTGTGCGCTAAACCGCCTTATTTCAAGCACTTCGACACCGCTTGTGGTCTCTGGCAAAAAATTGACGAAAGGGAGTTTGCGCGCGGTGGGTTGCTCCACCCGCTCAAGGCGTGCAAGCCATGTTCGGCGGCTCTGCGCGCGTTTGGTCGTCGATGCGCGCACGATGTTTTTGGCGATAAAATCCTCAATCCGCTCAATCTCCGCTTGTTGCCGCTCAAACGCCTCCACCTGCTGCGCCTCGCGCTCTTCCTTAAGCGCGGCACAGACGCTGTAGTTTCCTGGATAGCGCACCGTCTGTCCGCGGTCCAACGCGTAAGTGACAGTTGTGACGCGGTCGAGGAAATAGCGGTCATGTGAGATGACGAGTAGCGACCCGCGATAACTGCGCAGGTAGTCTTCAAGCCACGCAAGTGTTTCCAGGTCAAGGTAGTTCGTCGGTTCATCGAGCATGAGCAGGTCAGGCTCAATCAAGAGTTGCCGCGCGAGTTGCAGCCGTGTCTTTTGTCCGCCAGAGAGAGACGTGAACGGTGTGTCGTACTGATCAGATGTGAATCGCAGGCCATGCAGTACGCGACGCGTCTTTGCATCAGCGGAGAATCCGTCGCGCTGTTCAAATGCGCGCGTCTTTGCGTCATAGTCGCGCAGGAGTTTTTCAAGCATCTCGCCTTGCCGTGATGCGTTCGCAATCGCCGCTTCGAGCGCGCGCATCGCCGTTTCAAGCTCATCGACATCGGCAAATGCAGACCGGGCGTAGCGCCAGACCGTCTCATCGGCGTGCGCGTCTTTTCGCTGCATTACGTGACCGATGGTTGCGTTGCGCTCCACGGCGCGCGAGCCGGACTCAGGTGTAAGGGTGCCTGCCGCCACATTCATCAGCGTCGATTTTCCCGCGCCGTTTGGTCCGATCAGCGCGACGCGCTCCCCGCGTTTGACATCAAGATTTGCACCGCGCAGGACGGGTTGACCGCCGAAATGGAGCACGACATCTTTTAGCGTGAGAAGCACCCGACTCATTCCTTTTCAACATGGTAAAACGTCCATTTACAAGGACGGTACCCGTAGTGTAGCACAGCCGTTCTTGACGCGAGTGCGCGTGCATAGGGTAGGGACAGACAGGCAGTCTCCCATGCAAGTGCCGTTAGAAATTTTTGCCCGGAGGTGGCAGACGCTGCAGGCAGAATTCATGCTGGCACTTTTTCATCATCGCTCGCCACTGCTCAACATGTTGTTCATAGGTGTTTCTTTTTTAGGGAATTACGCGTCATTCACGGTGTGGGCGGCGGCACTCGCATTTTTCCGACGCGCTGCACAGGCACAGACCCTCTTTCTTGCGGCGAGCGCTGCGATGATAGTCACTGACCTTTTCAAGCATGCGTTTGACACAAAACGTCCGTATCTGCATCTGCACGTTGAGCCGCTCTATTTGCAATCGGCTGCAGGGGCATCCTTCCCAAGCGGTCATGTCCTGCTTGCCTGCGCTGTGTTTACGTATTTGCTGCTCTTGACGCGTGTCACGCCTCTCCGGGTTATCGCTGTGTGTGCATGGGTTTTGCTGCTTGCACTCTCGCGCCTCTACCTGCTCGTACACTGGCCGATCGATGTGTTTGCAGGTGCGGTGATCGGCGTGACGCTCGGCGCTTTGCTATACAACCTGCGAAACGTTTTGTTGCACAATTTCGCACCCTTTCTTTGGGTGATGATCATCGCGATTTCTGTTATACTACACGAAACGCTTGTTGAAGACACGATGATACATCTCGCGTTTGGTTTTTCGGCGCTTGCAGCGGCACTTGTCACTACGGGCCGCACATTTAGCGCGCGTATTCTCACCGCAACGGGTCTGCTTGGGTTACTCATTCTTCTCACATCCGTATTCGCGTCGGGTCTGGCGGCGCCACTGGCCATTCCGTCAGGCATTCTCACAGGAATGGGTCTTGACAGTTCACAAGAGAAATCGGACACTTTGGTCGACAGCTAGAGGAGGTAGGGTCATGTGGAATCGTGCTGATCCTAAATCGGCGTGGCGCATGAGAATGAGACAAGTGCGCGATGCGTTTCAGCCGGGGTTTCGCGCAAGCTGGAGTCGCGACATCGCAGAACGTGTGACGGCACTCCCTGAACTGGCGGCAGCCAACACGGTGGGCGTGTATCTCGCGATGGGATCGGAAGTATCGCTTGACGGACTGATTGAGACGTTGCTTCTCGAAGGGAAAAAGGTGTACGCGCCGCGCGTGCTTGAAGATCGGCGCACGATTGTTTTTTGTCAACTGCGTGACGTATCTGATGTCGAGATTGGCTATTATGGAATCAGGGAGCCGCGCGGCGAGGTGGTCGAGGCGCTTGATCTGCTGTTGATTCCAGGGCTTGCGTTTACGCTGTGCGGGATTCGTCTCGGCTATGGCGGAGGATTCTATGATCGTTACTTGGCCAACACATCGCGTCAGGCGGTAAAAGTCGGGGTGGCGTTTGATGGACAGATTGTTCAAGAATTGCCGACAGAACTTCATGACATTCGCATGGATCACCTTGTGACGGACCGCCGGACTTATCACTGCAAGGGGTGACGGCGCTCGCTGCGGTGAGAGGCGCTGCGATGATCGTGGTATGATGAAGGGATCAAAGCGAGAATCGGCGAACTTGACCGTGCGGGGGATGCTTTTATGAATGCGATCAGTGGTTTGGTGCTCGCGGGCGGAAAAAGTCAGCGGATGGGGACGGATAAGGCGCTTCTCCCGCTCGGGCAGATGTCGATCGCCAACGCGACGGCGCGGTGCCTTGCGGCGCATGTCGACGATCTGCTGATCGTGCGAAGGCGCGAACAACAACTCATCGACCTGCCTTGTGACGGTGTCTTGCGCGACTGGCGCGTCGTGTATGATCTTCATCCTGGTGACGGGCCGCTGGCGGGACTTGAGGCGGGGCTACGGGCATGTCGCAATGTATGGGCATTGGTGGTGCCGGTGGACGCGCCGTTTGTGCGTTCGGGACTGCTCTCACTCTTGTGCGGGCAAATTGCTGCGGTTGGGCACGACACGCGCGTGATCACGGTCGAAAATGAGGGTCAGATCTATCCGCTTTTTGGCGTGTACCACCGCGCGCTTGCCGAAAGGATCGGCGAGATGCTGGAGGCGGGAGAGCGGCGCGTCATCGATTTGCTCGCGCGCGTTCCGACGGTCAAACTTTCGCGAGAAGTATGGGGCGCGGTTGATCCGGATGGCGCGAGTTTTTGCATGATGAACCGGCAGGAAGAGTACAAGGCGTTTTGTGCGCGATGGGAGCGAGGAGAGGTTCTATGAAACGTGAGATTCGCGTAGAAGATGCGGTAGGCATGGTGCTTGCGCATGACTTGACAAGAATTGTGCCGGGCGAGTTTAAAGGCCGTCTCTTTGCAAAAGGGCATCGCATTTCGGAGGAAGATCTGCCAAAGCTTCTCGCGATCGGCAAAGAACATATCTACGTTTTGGAGCCAGAGGCGCATGAACTGCACGAGGATGACGCGGCAGAGCGCATGGCGCGCGCGCTTTGTCACGAGAGTCTGCGTTTCACGGAGCCGAATGAAGGGAAAGTAAACGCCAAGGCGGCGCATGATGGATTGCTCGTGATCGATGTGGAGCGACTCGACGCGATCAATGGGATCGGCGATGTGGTCGTTGTCACAAAACCGACGCATCAACCTGTTCGCGAGGGGCAGACGGTTGCGGGGTTGCGCGCAATTCCCCTGCTTGTCGACGCAAAGAAGATCGCGGCGTATGAAGCGATTGCTGCG
The DNA here is from genome assembly GCF_001516615.1 of Ferroacidibacillus organovorans. Classification (GTDB taxonomy): domain Bacteria; phylum Bacillota; class Bacilli; order Alicyclobacillales; family SLC66; genus Ferroacidibacillus; species Ferroacidibacillus ferrooxidans_B. The sequence goes on from NZ_LPVJ01000030.1 coordinate 73,659, forward strand.
GAGGAGCCGCTGCTTCGCGTGCTTCCCTTTTTGCGCCTCTCGGTGGGGGTTGTCACGACGGGCAGCGAGGTGTTCAAAGGGCGGATCACCGACAAGTTTGGTCCAAGGATTCAGGAGAAATTGAAGCCATATGGCCTCTTGTTTGCGGGGCAGCGCATTGTGGATGACCAATTGGATGACATCGTCGCCGCGATTCGCGCGTTTCAGGCGGAGAAGGCAGACGTCATTCTGGTGACAGGAGGCATGTCGGTCGACCCGGATGATCGCAGTCCACTGGCGCTGCGCACGGTAGCTGCGGAGGTCGTGACGTATGGCATGCCTGTGCTGCCAGGTTCAATGACGATGCTCGCGTACGCGGGTGAGACGGTGCTCATGGGGCTTCCTGGCTGTGTCATCTATGATGAGGTGACGGCGTTTGACTGGCTTTTGCCGCGCGTCGCGGCGGGCTTGCGACCGACACGGGCTGAGATCGCGCGCTTCGGTTGTGGTGGGCTGTTGTGAAAAAACCGTTTGTCTTGGGTGTCGCGGGATACAAAAACACGGGGAAGACGACGCTCATCTGTCGCCTGCTTGAAGTTTTTCATGCGCAGGGTGTCGTGTGTTCTGTGATCAAGCATGACGCGCATGGATTCACGGCGTCGCCGCCGGCGTCTGACACGGGACGTTTTTTCGCGACAGGTGCTGCGAGTGTCGCGATTGCCAGTCCGGACGGACACATGGCGCTGGAGCGAGTATACCGCTTTGAGCCAACGCTCGCAGATTTGCTTGATCAGGTGGCGCCAAGCGATGTCGTGTTGGTCGAAGGCTTCAAGCGTGCACCGATACAAAAACTTGTGATGATTGATGCTACAGCGTATGATGCACAGCGCGGGCTGTGGTGTGCCCCGGATTTTTCTGTCTCAAGTGACGATCCTTCTCGCATTCTTGGGTATCTTGTCCCAACTCTTCCTTTACGTGTTGCCGGCTTGAACAGACCCGTGTATCATAGAGATGAAATTGATCGTTTGCACTTCGAGGTGATGCGGTGGATCACGGAGGAATCGTATGGCGTTTGATCGCTTGCCGACCGTCACTGCCAGAAGGTTGCCATTATATTATCGCTATCTGCAAACCTTGGTTGCGCTCGGCAAACAGCGTGTGTCCTCGGCTGAAGTAAGTGCTGCGCTGCATATTGATTCGGCGACCATTCGCCGGGATTTTTCGTATTTGGGAGAGCTCGGGCGAAAGGGATACGGGTATAACGTCGATTACTTGCTACGGTTTTTGCAGGAGTTTCTTAAACAAGACGAGATTGTCAAAGTGATCTTGGTCGGTGTCGGAAATCTCGGCACGGCACTTTGTCGCTATGATTTTTATCGCAGCAAACAGATGAATATCGTCGCAGCGTTTGATGTCGATCCGCTCAAGATCGGACAAGAGATTGAAGGCATTCCCGTCTTTGCGTTAAAAGATCTGGAGTCGTTTGTAAAGCGGGAGGGTGTCGAGATTGCCATTCTCGCGGTTCCGGCGTCCTCGGCGCAAATTACGGCAGACCTTGTCGTTGGCGCAGGCGTGCTTGGTATCTTGAATTTTACGCCGCGTCCGCTCTCCGTTCCTCCTGACGTGCGGGTTCACCACATTGATGTGACGACGGAATTGCAAATCCTTGTGTATTATCTGAAACGCGGTCAGCGTCAGGATGATCCGCGAGACGATGCGTAGCGCTGGTTTTCAGACGATGAAAAAAGGGGTGTTTACGGATGCTGGGAAACATTGGTCTTTCTGGTCTCATTCTCATTTTAATTGTGGCGCTTCTCGTGTTTGGACCGAGCAAACTCCCGGATATGGGAAAAGCGCTCGGCAAATCGCTGCGTGAGTTCAAGGATGCGACGCGCGATCTTCGCGATGACACGCCACAACAGGCGACGCGCAAAGAAGAGTAGGCGGGCGCTTGTAACGCGCATGGATTGCGTGTGCGCGCCAGTTTTTTGCAAGTGATGGAGGCGCTTTGATTGCAACGACGTTTTGTGCCGCACCTGGAAGAACTGCGCAAGCGCATTATTTTTGTGCTTGCCTTTTTTTTGATTTCTTTGATCGGCAGTCTCACGTTTGTCAATCCACTGTATCACGTTCTCACGAAAACGGCGGGGAATGTTCCGCTCGCGGTGCTAGGACCTGGCGATATCGTCAGCATCTATTTCATGATTGGCGGGATATGCGCGTTGGTGTTCACGACGCCGTTTCTCTTTTGGCAATTGTGGCTTTTCGTGTCGCCGGGTCTTCAAGCAAAAGAAAAACGCTATGCCGCACAGTTGATTGCGCCGATTACGTTTATGTTTCTGCTTGGCATCAGTTTTGGATACTTTCTCGTCTTTCCCGAGGTGTACCACTTTTTACAGCGCCTTGGGCATCAGACGTTTCGTTTTTTTATCACAGCAACTGAATACTTTAGTTTTATGACGAACATCGTCTTGCCGTTCGGCTTCTTTTTTGAATTGCCTGTCGTTGTGGTGTTTCTTACGCGTATCGGCATTCTGACGCCGGGGGTCATGCGCAAGTTTCGCCGTTTTGCCTATTTTGGCTGCGTCGTTCTGGGGACGCTCATCAGCCCGCCTGAGCTTATCTCCCATCTGAGCGTCACGGTTCCGCTCATTCTGTTGTACGAGTTCAGTATTTTTCTCTCCGCCGCTGCGTATCGCAAGCGACAGCAGGCAGAGGCCTGGTGGCGTGAGGACAAGCCTGCGCCGCGTGACGAGCAGCGTGTGGCCACCAAAAACGCGCAGACAGATTTTTCTTCTCTCTCATCCCCTGAAAATCATTCAGCGTCTGCACCTGTTAAGCACGCACCGTCTGCCCCTGTCATGGAAGAGCCTGGCGTGCAAGAGGCAGGAGGGATTGGTCTGTCCTCAGTCGAGGATCGTGTTCTGCACTTAGATGAAGAGGCCAATGATTCATTAGGTGAAGCGGACACATTTGCACATGCGCAGATTGAGCAGGAGGGAACAGCTTTTCTGACTGAGCATCTGGAGCAGGGTCCGGCGTTTGCGCGGCGACCGGGGATTGATCTTGATGTGCGTGAATAGGGAGTTACTGTCAAGCGTTGCGCTTTGCGGGAAAGTTTTCCGCGTGACGCAACGCTTTTTTCTTTCAGATCGATTAGCGGAGGGAGAGACCGAGCGCGTCTTTTACGCGTGCCAGCGTTTTTGTCGCCACCGCATCGGCGCGCGCCGCGCCTTCGGCCAGAATCGCGTTGATCTCGTCGCTTGAGCGGATGTGTGAGAAGCGCTCCTGAATCGGTTCTAGGTGAGTGACAATTGCTTCAGCCAAGTCTCTTTTAAATGGTCCATAACCCTGGCCTTCGTATTGATCGACGAGTTGCGCGATCGGGGTGTTGGTGATGAGCGAGAAAATCGCCAGGAGATTGGAAACGGCCGCTTTTTCGCTTGGGTCATAGCGTACCTCGCGACCGGAGTCGGTGACGGCACGGCTGATTTTTTTGCGGATCTCATCCGGGGTGTCGAGCATCTCGATCCGACTGCCGGGTAGGGGGTTGCTCTTACTCATTTTTTTGGTCGGATCATCGAGCGACATGATCCGCGCCCCTTCCTTCATCAGGAGAATGTCGGGGATAACGAAAGTGTCGCCAAATCGATGGTTAAAGCGCATCGCTAAATCACGGGTTAATTCAATGTGTTGTTTCTGGTCGTCGCCGACCGGAACAAGCGCCGTGTCGTAGAGCAGGATATCGGCTGCCATCAGTGCGGGATAGGTAAAAAGACCAGCCAGCACGGCGTCTTTTCCGTCCGATTTTTCTTTATACTGAGTCATCCGCGAGAGCTCGCCCATGTGTACGACGCACTGCATGATCCAGCCGAGCTCTGCGTGTGCGGGGACATCACCCTGGATAAAAAGGGTGGCACGCTTTGGGTCGAGCCCGCAGGCAAGATAAAGAGCCGCGAGATCGAGGGTGCGTGCGCGAAGCACGGTCGGGTCCTGATTCTTTGGAAGCGTCAACGCGTGGAGGTTAACGACACAGTAAAAACTTTCGTGTGTGTCTTGTAGCGCGACAAAGTGATTGAGTGCGCCGAGATAGTTGCCAAGGGTTATGACACCGGATGGTTGTATGCCGGAGAATACGCGCGATTTCATTTTTAATTATCTCCTAAGTTTAAAAGGTTTTTTGCCATGAGCGAAAGCTCACTGCGAATCGGGGAGAAACTGTACGCTGAGTTTCCCACAGCGCTGAGGTCTGTGTCAATCGCTGTGCCCGCCACTCGCAATCGTCTTGTAAAAGTCGTTCAGCACACCCCTATTTTTAAAAAATATCCGATTCAGGAGTTGCAAAAGTGAACGCAAATCGGTAATATCATGATTGGGTTTAGCACTCAACGAGTTTGAGTGCTAACAAAAATAAAACTCTGTAGAATGAAAGAGGAGGGTTTCGCATGATTAAGCCACTCGGCGATCGTGTGGTGCTGCGCGCGCTGGAGCGTGAGGAAAAAACCGCCAGCGGGATTGTTCTTCCAGATACGGCAAAAGAAAAGCCGCAAGAGGCAGAAGTCGTCTCTGTAGGCCCAGGCCGCTATGAAGATGGGAAACTTGTGGCAGTCGACGTGAAAGTCGGCAACCGCGTCATCTTCTCTAAATACGCAGGCACTGAAGTCAAGTATGACGGTGTGGAGTATTTGATCGTTCGGGAATCAGACATCTTGGCGGTCGTTGAACGATAAGCGTTAACCGGTGAACATAGATTAAGGGAGGTCACGTTGACGATGGCAAAAGATATTAAGTTTCGTGAAGATGCTCGCCGTGCCATGTTGCGCGGTGTAGACGCACTGGCTGATGCGGTAAAAGTCACTCTGGGGCCGCGCGGCCGCAATGTCGTGCTTGAGAAAAAATTTGGTTCTCCGCTCATTACCAATGACGGTGTGACAATTGCCAAAGAGATTGAATTGGAAGACCCGTTTGAGAACATGGGTGCGCAACTGGTCAAAGAGGTTGCGACGAAAACCAATGATATTGCGGGCGATGGCACGACGACGGCGACAGTGCTCGCGCAGGCGATGATCCGTGAAGGCCTGAAAAATGTGACGTCTGGTGCAAATCCGCTCATGCTTCGCAAAGGGATTGAGCTCGCGGTTGCAGCTGCGGTCGAAGAGATCCGCGCGATCTCAAAACCTGTCGAAGGACGCGACAGCATTGCGCAAGCGGCGGCTGTTTCTGCCGGAGATGAAGAGATTGGCCAACTGATCGCGGACGCGATGGAGAAGGTCGGCAAAGACGGCGTCATTACGGTTGAAGAATCCAAAGGCTTTACGACGGAGCTTGAAGTGGTCGAAGGTATGCAGTTTGACCGCGGCTACATCTCTCCTTATATGGTCACGGATTCTGACAAGATGGAAGCGGTTCTCGACGAGCCTTACATCTTGATCACCGACAAGAAGATCGGAAACATTCAAGAGATCCTCCCTGTGCTTGAGCGCGTGGTTCAATCGGGCCGTCCGCTGCTCATGATCGCAGAGGATGTCGAAGGCGAAGCGCTTGCAACGCTTGTCGTGAACAAGCTGCGTGGAACGTTCACCGCAGTCGGGGTCAAGGCGCCGGGCTTTGGCGATCGCCGCAAAGCGATGCTTCAAGACATCGCGGTGCTTACAGGTGGCCAAGTGATCAGCGAGGAACTCGGGCTTGAACTGAAGAATACAAGCATTGATCAACTGGGTCGTGCGCGCCAAGTCCGCGTCTCCAAGGAGAACACGATCGTCGTCGACGGCAGCGGCAACCGCAAAGACATCGACGCACGCATCAATCAGATTCGCGTTCAGTTGGAAGAGACCACATCTGATTTTGATCGCGAGAAACTCCAGGAACGTCTCGCCAAACTCTCGGGTGGCGTCGCGGTTGTCAAAGTTGGTGCGGCGACAGAAACAGAACTCAAAGAGAAGAAATTGCGCATCGAAGACGCGCTCAACACGACGCGTGCGGCAGTTGAAGAAGGACTCGTCGCAGGTGGCGGTACGGCCCTTGTTAACGCGCTGCGCGCACTCGATCGCGTGAACGCAGAAGGCGACATCGCGACAGGCGTCAGCATCGTGCGCCGCGCGCTGGAAGCTCCTGTCCGCCAAATTGCGGACAATGCGGGCCTTGAAGGTGCGATCATCGTCGAGCGGTTGAAAAAAGAGGCTGTGGGCACAGGCTTCAACGCTGCAAACGGCGAATGGATCGATATGTTTAAAGCGGGCGTCGTCGACGCGGCGAAAGTTACCCGTTCGGCACTTCAAAACGCAGCGTCTGTCGCGGCGATGTTCTTGACCACTGAAGCGGTGATCGCGGATAAGCCTGAGAAAGAAAAAGCGCCAATGCCAGGTGGCGGCATGGGCGGCATGGACATGATGTAAGTAATTTGTCGTCAACCCCTGTTTTAGGGAGCCCCCGCTGCGGCGGGGGTTTTTTGTTGTAGTATGTCATTCATCCCATTTTCAGTTGACTTGATGGATTTGAATCGGACCAGTGCACTCTTGCGTGAACAGATCCAAAAGGAGGGAATCGAGTGGATCGAGTGAATTTTTCCTTGAAAAGGACGGAGCAAGCGTTGAAATCTTTGCAGGATGTCTTGCGAATCAGTGATGCGTCCGAAATTGAACGCGATGTAGCCATCCAGCGCTTTGAATTTCGTTTGAAGTTGTGTGGAAAACAGTCCGTCACTTTTTGCGCGAGGTAGAGGGGATCGATGTTGCATCGCCAAAAGGCGCCATTCGCTCATCCAGAGAAACGAGTTTGTTAACAACGGCGAAGTCCACTCAAGCACTTGTCATGGCAGATGATCGAAATCTGACAAGCCGCACCTATGATCGCGAACTTGCTCTGGAGATTTATCAGCGTTTGTATGGTCACGCTGATCTTATGGCGGTGTGGCTCGAACGCATTTCAGAGGCATAACGCGTTTTTGAATTAGACATTTTCTGCGACTAAGAGACCTGATTTTCACTCCTCTTCTGATCGAACCCACTGTCCAATCATGACGCGTTCTGCGCAGAACACTCCCAAAAAACACCCGATTTGTGTATTGTCCCAGATAACGGACACGCGCCTGCACGGGGTAGTGAGATCCATGCGTGTTCGGAGATATGAACATTTTCTCCGTATGTCAATAGTCCATCCCCAAAACGGAGTGCGGCATACTGGTGTGTGGTCCGGCCATATACATTTCAACTTGTATAGAACATTCATGGCGTGTAAATGAGTTTGTATCATTGTCTCACACTGATTTGAGAGGAAAAAACTACAGGAATGAATTGACTGGTGGCGAGCAGCAGGAAAACAAGTGTGTACTGCCGAATTTGTCGAATGATAAACTGCCTTTGGAACATGAAGAATCGTGTGCGAGTATATCATTGATTAGCAAGGTCTGCGAGGCGGTACGACATGGCGCAAGTGAAACAGAGGGAAGCGTATGAACAGACTTCCCGGCAGATTATCCAGGTGATGGATCATGTATCGACCGTCATCGTCGGGAAGGCGCGCGAGATTGAATTGTGTTTTGTGGCGCTTTTGGCAAAAGGCCACGTACTCTTGGAGGACGTTCCGGGCGTCGGTAAGACAAGACTTGTAAAAAGCATCGCGCAGAGTCTTGATTGCCAGTTTAAACGGATTCAATTTACACCTGATTTGTTGCCGTCCGATGTAACTGGAATCTCTGTCTATAATCAGGGAACACACGATTTCGAGTATAGGGAAGGTCCGATTTTCAGCCAAATTGTCCTCGTGGATGAGATCAACCGCACCTCGCCGCGGACGCAGGCCGCGCTTCTTGAGTCGCTCGAAGAGCGGGCGGTCACATTTGACGGTGTGACGCGTTTGCTGCCGACGCCTTTCTTTGTCCTTGCGACGCAAAATCCGATTGAGTATGAAGGCACCTTTCCACTGCCTGAGGCGCAATTGGATCGATTTCTTCTCAAGATTTCCCTCGGCTATCCATCCAAAGATGAGGAGTTTCAGATCCTTGAGCGAAGCCTTGCGGGGACGTTTGGTCAGGATCTAGAGCCGCTCGCCACACAAAATGACATTCTCGCGTGGCAGGCGCTCGCCTCGCGCGTTTTTGTCGATCAAGGGTTGCTTCGCTACGCTGTGGATCTCGTCGCACGCACGCGTACACACGAATCTGTGTATCTTGGCGTTTCACCGCGCGGCGCGATCGGACTTTTGCATGCAGCGCAAGCGCTTGCCACGCTGCGCGGGCGAGACTATCTATTGCCTGATGATCTGAAAGAAGTGGCACCGTACGTGTTGCCGCACAGGATGATCCTGAAACCGGATGCACGGCTAAGGCAGATCACGGAAGCGACCGTTGTTGCGGAGATTCTCGCATCGCAACCTGTCCCGGTTTACGGCGCATCCTTCTTTGCTCGATGAAGAATATGCTTTTGTTGGCAGCGCTTCTTTTCAGTGATGTCTTGCTGTTTGGATCGGCCTACACAGTCGGCGGCTCGGGAACCTGGTATCTGGCGGCGGCCTGGACACTGTTTGTCTTGTGGGAGGTAATCTCTTATCTCACAATGCCGCGCATTGTCGAAGTAGAGCGCATTGTCTCGCGCGAACGCGGATTTTCCGGAGACGATGTATCCGTCCGACTAAAAGTGTCTGTAAAGCGCAGGTGGTGGGCGCTGCAGCCTGTGCGTGTGGAGGAAAAGCTTGATGATGTCCTGCGTATCCGCCAGACGTACGAACAGCCGCCGCACCGCCTCGCGCACGCGCTGTGTGTCAGCTATACCTTTCGCGCTCTTCCGCGCGGCGCGTACACGCTGCGTGAGCTTGCGGTTGAGTGTACCGATTTGTTCGGGCTGTTTACGCGCAGGCAGTCAGTGGAGAAGGTGACCGAGTGGCTGATTTACCCGAGAATTATCCCGCTTCCGGCAGAATTCACGGCGAGTTCCCTACTCCGTGCGGAGCGGGGCGCGCGCAGTCACGTCTTTGTGGCATCTGCACATCTGTCAGGCACTCGCCCCTACGTGCCTGGTGATCGTTTGAGCGGCATCCACTGGCCGGCGACGGCCCGCTCGCAACAACTGCAGTCAAAGATGTTTGATACCCACGCGTCGCATCTCACTTATTTGTGGCTTGATGACAGGATGGATCATGACCTGCCGTGGGAAATTTTCGAGCGCTCCGTCGGCGCTTGTGCATCGGTTGCAAGCGCGCTTCTCTCGGCCGAGCGACTCACTGGGCTCTTGCTTGAAGGGGGGACGCTCGCACCGAAACGGGGCTATCTTCAGCGGGAGCGGATCCTTGAGTCGCTCGCACGCGTAAAGCCTCGCAGACTTGCATCCGCAGAGCTAAGTGGTATAGCGCGCGCAGACCTGTGGCGCATGGCCGCGCGCGATGCCGCTTTCTACGTGTTCACACAAAACCTTGATGAGGCGCTAATGCGAGATCTGGGCGCCTTGATGCGGCAAAATCCTACCGTCGTCGTATTCCTCGCGCAGACTGCAGGCGATGACTGCGTGATGGATCACCACGGAGTCACCGTGTGTAGCTATACGTCCTTTGATGCGCTGGCTGAAATGATACATGACGGGCATCTGCGCGGCAAGCCACCCCTTATGAGGTGAAACAAAGGAGCAAAGGCGCGCCCGGAGAATGAAACGTTTTTCACAGGATGGGACGATGGGAGTGAGCGCGAATGGCGGGGGAAAAGGTTCGCGATTTGTTGATCGCGTGTCTCACGTGGCTTTTTGCTGCGGCGCTTTTAGCGCCAATGGAGAACGTGGGGTACATGGGCGATATCTATCCGATGATCGTCTTTGTCGCCTATTTGACGATCAGCCCGCTTTTTTTGCGAGCGCGCTATCGCGCCATCCTTACACCCCTGCTGATTATGGTGGTCATCAAGGTGGAGTATTACGGAGCGCTTCCTTGGTACGCCATCGGGCTTTTTTTTGCGCGCCTGGCGAGCGATGTGGCGCTTGGGGTACACGGACTTTTTCACCACGATGTTTTACAGATCAACGCCGGGGTGCGCACCATCGCCTTTTTTGGTGTCATCCTCTTTGGTGCGCGCCTATTGATGGATGCGGCGGAGCGACCGGCCTGGCTTCTCCCGACAACCTTGGCGGGAGAAGGCGTGCTCATCGCGCTCGCCGCACGGGCTGGCGTGCATGACGGTGTGGCGATGGCCACTCTTTTTTTGAGCGCACTCGCGATGCTTGGAATTCGCAGCGTTTGGCGCCATCTTCCTGTAGTTGATGGGAGCGTCTCATTGCGCAGGCGCCTATTGCACTCTCCTTTTCTGAGTCTGGCAGGCCTACTCGCGGTCCTCGCGACACTGAGTATCTGGACGCCAAAAGGAGTGGCGCGTGATTTTCACGTACACGCCTGGTGGCACTCGCTGTTTGCGCGGCGTGTCGAGACGGCCGCACCTGCCGCGCCCTATGGCGCGAATGACGCGCATTTGGGCGGCAATTTCAACGGCAGTACGGCGGTCATGTTTCGTGTCATCGCGAAGGAATCGTCGTACTATCCCATTGAGTCATTCTCAACCTACACAGGCGCGGGATGGGTGCGCGGCGCTATGACGGCAGCGGCATCCGGTGTGTCAACTCACGTGCCGCGCACCCGAATGACACAGCAGGTGTGGGTGGAGTCGGGAACTTATCCAGCCGTCCTTGGGGCCAATCGCATCATCAGTGCCACGATGCGCGGCGGTGCCCGCGCTCGCTTTGTCCCGGCGATCGACGCGTGGACCTTTGGCTCGCCACTTCATGCGGGAGAGCACTACACAGTCGTGTCCACACTTGAGCATGTGAATCCGCGCTCACTCGCTTCTGTGACTGACGGAAACTTGGTCTACGCGTTTCGTCAGGCGCTTCAATTGCCAGCGAATTTTCCGCAGCGCGACATTCTTTTGGCGCATCAAATCACAGTGCATGCGGTGACGCCTTACGCAAAACTGCAGGCGATCATCGCGTATTTGCAGTCACACGAATCGTATCAAACGCAAGGCATTCCTGTGCCGCGACCGGGTCAAGATTTTGTCGACCAATTCCTTTTTGAGACGCATCGTGGCTATTGTGACCAGTTCTCAACCGCCGCCGCGATTCTTGCACGCGTCGTTGGCATTCCGACGCGTTGGGTGAAAGGGTACATCTCGGTGCCGGCCGACCCCACTTATCACGGCGCGCAAAATGAGTACATCCTTCGCGGGACGGATGCGCATTCATGGTTTGAGGCTTGGTTTGCGGGATATGGTTTTGTCCCTTTTGAAGCGACACCATCAGCTGCGCTCGCGGAAATTACTCAAGAAAAAATGCCATCGTCATCCAGTGTGATCGCTTCACAACGGCCAAACGTGACACCGCCTGTTCAGCATGCGATCAAGCAAGCTGTGGAAAAGAAAAAGCAGCAGAATTCACAATCCGCCGCTTCTGTACCGCTTGCAAAAGGTTTTCTTGTCCTTTTCGCGCTGCTCATCATTTTCGCGGGGATCATCCGGTTCGCGCGCCGCAGATCATCAAGGCGATCTTTACGGTCTTTGTTTCAGAGCGAGGCAGTATCCGCAGGCGATTTTGGCATACAGGCGAACCGCTTGCTGCGCGCGCTTGAGCGGCGCATCGTCTATCCGCGCGCTTCTCACGAGACGCTTCGCGAGTGGGGATTGCGGCAAACGGATGACCTAGATCAGAAGGAACTGATGGAGGCAATTGCGTATGTGGAGCGCGTTCGCTATGGCCCGGAGGGGCGAAGCGAAGGCGGTGCGCCCCTGGATGACCCTTTTGAGAAGGGGCAATTGCAACCGCGGGTGAAGCGGGACGGGCGTTCTCACATTACGCGTGCTGTGGTCGGTTTTCTTCGTTTCATCAAGCAGAGTCGCTGATATTCGTGGTAAACTACACAGATTAGTTTTCAAATCCTATGAGATGTCAAAAATACATTCAGGAAGTGGTGTCGAGATGGAAATGGATCGTCACGAGACGGTCGTGGTCCTTGATTTTGGCGGGCAATACAACCAACTGATCGCGCGCAGAATTCGCGAATTAAACGTGTTCTCAGAGCTTTTGCCGCATGATACCCCAGTTGCGGCCTTGCGCGCGATGAAACTCAAGGGGATCGTTTTTTCGGGCGGGCCGCAAAGCGTCTATCGGGAGGGTGCACCGCTTGTCGATCCTGCGATTTATGATTTGGGCATCCCGATCCTTGGCATCTGCTATGGCATGCAGCTGCTCGCACGCGATTTTGACGCGCATGTCACGCAGGCGAGCGCACGTGAATATGGACTTGCAGAACTCGCCTGTCACAGCCACGCGACGCTTTTTGCCGGGACGCCTGCCACCCAGCGCGTCTGGATGAGCCACGGTGACATGGTTGTCGAAGTGCCGCGCGGCTTTCAAGTTGACGCGTACACATCGAGCGCACCAGTTGCGGCGATGAGCGATCCTGCGCGCAAACTCTATGGCGTACAGTTTCATCCAGAGGTCCAGCACACCGACTACGGTCAGGACTTGTTGCGTCAGTTTCTCTTTGGCGTATGCGGGTGCGCGGGCGACTGGCGGATGGACAACTTTGTGGAAGAGTCGATCACAGCGCTGCGCGACACCGTGAAAGACGGTCGTGTGTTGATGGCACTCTCGGGGGGCGTCGACTCTTCTGTGACAGCGGCGCTGCTTCACCGCGCGATCGGCGATCGTCTGACGTGCGTTTTTGTCGATCACGGGCTGCTCAGAAAAGATGAGGCAGAGCAAGTAATGCAGATGCTTTCTGGCACATTCCACATGGACATCCGCCTCGTAAATGCACGCACGCGCTTTCTCGCACTGCTAGACGGTGTGTCTGACCCAGAAGAAAAGCGCAAGCGGATCGGTCGCGAGTTTATCGCTGTGTTTGACGAAACGGCGCGTTCACTTGGATCATTCGCGTTTCTCGGACAAGGTACACTGTATACGGATATTGTCGAGAGCGGCACCAAAACGGCGGCAACCATCAAGTCGCACCACAATGTGGGCGGTTTGCCGGAGGACATGGAATTTAAATTGATTGAGCCGCTTAAGACACTGTTCAAGGATGAGGTGCGCGCGCTCGGGGAAGAGTTGGGTCTCCCGCACGCGTTCGTCTATCGGCAGCCGTTTCCAGGTCCTGGACTCGCGATTCGCATCATGGGCGAGATCACGCCTGCGCGCATCGCGACGCTTCAAAATGCGGATGCCATTTTGCGCGAAGAGATTGCGCTGGCGGGGCTTCAGGATTCGATTTGGCAGTACTTTGCGGTGCTGACTGGCGTGCGCAGTGTCGGCGTGATGGGCGACGAGCGAACCTATGCGGAAACGATCGCGCTGCGCGCGGTGACTTCGCGCGACGGGATGACCGCCGATTTTGCGCATATCCCGTATGATGTGCTCGGAAAGATTTCTAACCGAATTTGTAACGAGGTGCACGGTATCAATCGCGTGGTGTACGACGTCACCTCAAAACCGCCCGCGACCATCGAATGGGAATAATCGATTCTCCCACGCGTGGAAGGCGCCTAAACGACGCCTCCCTGGCAAGAACGTGAGAAACGCATAAAATCGCGGATCGGAAACATGCTACAGCGAGATATCTCGACTGCGCGTGAGTTCGATCCGCGTACGTGCGTTTTAGAGGCAGTGCCGATGATCACGTGAAACGCATTCGTTGCATCAAGACGGGTGGCAGGGTTCGCGTCGTTTCGCGCATCGCTGATACGTTCGAGCTTAGGAGGCGTATTTTTATGCTGAGACAGTCGCTTTTGGCGGCGTTTGCCGTCGCAACAGGTCTCGCTTCACTCACGGCGTGTTCCAGTCCATCGAACACGACAGCTCCCAATCCACCGTCCACCACCCCTGCGCCAACAACCACTGCGCCCGCTTCGGGGAAAGTGACAATCACCTGGGCTGCCTCGCCGATTGCCAATGTCGGCATCCGCAAGAAATTGATCCAGTTGTTTGAGCAGGCAAATCCTACAATCAAGGTGAACCTGATCAGTCAGCCGTCAAGCACCGATACGAACCGCGCGTCGCTCATCACTGAGATCTCAGGCGGTTCGACGACACCGGATGTGTTTATGGGCGATGTGGTGTGGCCGGGACAGTTCGCGGCGCAATCCCTCGCCGAGCCGCTAAACAAGCACTTTCCCGCCAGTTTTTTTGCGCGGTTTGCGCCAGGTCTCGTGCAAGGCGCGACGATCAAAGGAAATGTGTACGCGGCGCCCTTTTTCATGGACGCGGGTTTTCTTTACTATCGCAAGGATCTGCTGCAAAAGGCGCACCTGCCTGTGCCCAAAACGTGGGAACAGCTTCAGTCAGAAGCAAAAACGCTTGTTTCCAACAAAATGGTCAAATATGGTTTCGTCTGGGAAGGCGCATCCTATGAGGGGCTCACCTGTAACTGGATGGAATACCTCACAGATGCTGGCGGCCAGGTGTTTAACGCGCAGGGAAAACCAAACATGGATACACCTGCGGCACAGCACGCGCTCTCCTTTATGCGCGGTTTGATCACGTCTGGCGTTTCACCGCAGGCGGTGAGCGTGTTCCAAGAACCGCAGGCGATGAACACATTTAACAACGGACAGGCTGCTTTCCTTAGAAACTGGGACTACGCGTGGGCGAACTCGCAAACACCGGGGCAGTCAAGCGTCGTTGGCAAAGTGGGTGTCGTGCCATTGCCGACATTTGCCGGTCACGGCACGCGCGGATATGCCTGTATCGGCGGCTGGGATCTCTACATCAACCCGCACACCAAGCACATGTCGGCTGATCTCACCTTTATCAACTGGATGACAAGCGTCCCCGCCCAAACGGTGCTCGCCTCTCAGTATTCGGAGATTCCGACAAACGCCAGTGTGCAAAACAGCCCGGCGGTCAGGGCGAAAAATCCCGTGCTCGCCATCGTTGGACAGACCAACTTGATCGCGCGTCCTGCCCAGAATCCGTATTACGCCAAAGTGTCGACGGCCATCTACACGAATGTCAACGCTGCGCTCGCAGGTCAAGTCAGTGTCTCCACAGCGCTCAGTCAAGCCAATGCGCAATTGGCGTCGGCCGTTGGCAGTTCGAGTTTGTAGATTGAGAAAAATTGCGTCACTGGTTTACGAGACTGCCGAAAACGTTCTTCTTTAAGAAGGCAATCGGCAGTTTTTTTATCGGATAATCCGCACGGGCATGGCAAACACTAGCGCTACAGGAAGGGGCGGATGTGCGCCATGCGTGTCAACAAGTTAGATCGAGGCTACGCCATTGCCGGGTATGCCATGGTCACCCCAGCGCTGTTGGTGATTGCGCTCGTGACACTGTTTCCAATTGGATACTCCATTTATATGAGCCTAAACGCGATTCAATCGACATACTCCGGTTTCCAATTTTCCTTCATCGGTCTGCGCAACTATGGCATCATCTTTGGAATCGCAGAATTCTGGCAGTCGCTTGGCTTCACGACAGGGTATGCGATCGTCACGGTGGTCATCGAGCTGATCCTTGGCATGCTCACCGCGCTCGCGCTCAATCAGCCGATCAAGGGGCGCGGATTCGCCGTCGCCGCGATGCTGATCCCCTGGACGTTGATCACGGTCATCTCCGCGCAGATGTGGGGATACATCTACAATCCAGTTTACGGAGTGCTAAACGCCATCCTGCTTCAGCTGCACATCATCGGGCAGCCCATCTTGTGGCTTGGCCTCCCCA
Source organism: Ferroacidibacillus organovorans (assembly GCF_001516615.1). Lineage (GTDB taxonomy): Bacteria > Bacillota > Bacilli > Alicyclobacillales > SLC66 > Ferroacidibacillus > Ferroacidibacillus ferrooxidans_B. The sequence continues at coordinate 89,324 of NZ_LPVJ01000030.1, forward strand.
ATCTGGCGATCCCCTCGCTCATGGTGGCCGACATCTGGAAAACCACGCCTTTTGTCACGATGATCCTGCTCGCGGGCCTGCAGTTGATCCCGACGGAGCTCTACGAGGCGGCGCGCATTGACGGGGCGGGCGCCGTACGCACCTTTTTTCAGGTGACGTTTCCACTGCTGCGACCAAGCATCGGGCTTGCGGCGCTATTTCGCATCTTGCAGGCGTTTGGCCTCTTTGATCTCCCGTTCGTCCTCACGCAAGGGGGACCTGGGACGAGCACGGAATCGATCGCAATGCTCGCATACAAAGCGCTTTTTAACGATGGAGAATTTGGGCCGGGCACGGCGGTTGCCGTGTCTACGGTGGTCCTTGTCATCCTGCTCGCACTCGTCTCACTGCGCGCCTTGCGCACACAAGTCGGGGAGGTGGAGTCGTGACAAAGAGACTCGCACTGCGCAAATCGGTCGGCTATCTCGTGTTGATCGCGATGCTTTTAGTGATCGTCGCGCCGTTTTACTGGATGATCATCACATCGTTTAAGACAAACGGCGAGATCAGCGCCTTTCCACCGACGTACTTTCCGCAAAACCCGACACTGCTTCAGTATCAGCAAGCGTTTTATCAGTTTGGATTTGGGGTGTACTTTCGCAACAGCCTGATCGTGTCGCTCATTTCCACCTTTTTTGTGATGATCCTCGCGGCGCTTGCGAGTTATGCGCTGGCGCGTCTTCCAATCCGCGGAAAGGCACCGATCATGGTGGTCCTTTTGATGATCTCGACGTTTCCTCAGGTAGGGGTGATCTTTCCGCTATTCGTCTTGTTTCAGTCGATCGGTTGGCTCAACAGCTATCAGGCGCTCATCGTGCCGTACACTGCCTTCAATCTTCCTTTTGCGATTTGGGTGATGCGCACGTACTTTGTCGGGATTCCAAAGGAACTCGACGAGGCGGCGCGCGTTGACGGGGCGAGTGTGATGACCACGGTGTTTCGCGTGATTTTGCCACTTGCCACACCGGGACTCTTTACGGGCGCGATCTTTACGTTTGTCGCGTGCTGGACGGAGTTTTTCTTTGCGCTCGTCTTTAACAACAGCAACGCCTTTCGCACGATCCCGGTCGGCATCGCACTCTTTGGGGGACAATTTACCATTCCCTATGGTACGATGTTTGCAGCATCCACGGTGGCGGTTCTCCCCGTTGTCCTGCTTGTTCTCATTTTCCAACGTTGGGTTGTGGCGGGTCTCACGGCGGGTGCGGTAAAAGGTTAAAGGCGGGGTTTTTATGACAACACTGCGAGTTGGGGTGATCGGTTGCGGCGCGATTGCCGTCAACCGCCACCTTCCAGAGTATCGGGACAATTCGCGCGTCAAGTTGGTGGGCGTCTGTGACGCGAATGAAGCGCGTGTTCAAGAAGTGGCAAAGACGTATGGCATTCGCGCGTACACGCGCTTTGAAGATTTGCTTTTGGAGCATGAACTCGACGCGGTGAGCGTTTGCCTGCCGAATCGTTTTCACGGCCCTGTATCGACGGCGGCACTTTTGGCAGGAAAACATGTGCTGTGCGAAAAACCGATGGCCGTATCGGCGGATGAGGCGGAGGAAATGATCGCGGCGGCGGATGAGGCGGGGCGCGTCTTGATGATCGCGCACAATCAGCGCTTTTTCCCGGCGCACATTCGCGCAAAACAGATCCTTCACAGCGGGCGGCTTGGCGCAGTACTCCAGTTTCGCACGACGTTTGCGCACGGGGGACCGGAGCAGTGGTCGGCGGAAGGGATGCAGTCGTGGTTTTTTAAGCAGCAGGATGCGTTTGTCGGCGCGCTTGGTGATCTCGGGATTCATAAAGCGGATCTGATGCGCTGGTTGCTAGAAGACGAGGTGGTCGAGGTTTCCGCGATGCTCAGAACGCTTGAAAAAGCGGCCAATGTCGATGACAACGCGGTGTGTCTGCTCGCCATGCGCTCAGGTGCGGTCGGCACGCTCACGGCGAGTTGGACGCACCGCCCTGGAGAGAATGACACGACGACACTCTATTGTGAACACGGAATTCTGCACATTGATCCGCATGCGCAAGTGCCGCTTCACGTGTTGTATGAGGACGGCAGTGAAGAAAGAATCGCGATTCCGGATGAGGCGCAGGCGCACAACAGCCGGGTTGTTGACGAGTTTGTCGATGCGGTGCTCAGTGGCCGAACTCCGGCGATTTCGGGACGGGATGGATTCGCTTCGCTTCGCGTGATTCTCGCAGCCGTGGATGCGTCGCGCGAGGGACGAAGCGTGAGGCTGTGATTTGGAGTTTTATGTTGGCCCGCACATGCCGATGTGTGGGCCAATTTCGTTGAATAAATATTACGTTAGATGTATATTGATAGAATCATGGCTGTGAAAGATGGAATGTGTGAAATCGTGCGGGTTTGATGATGGAGTCTGGATTTGCGTGAGGGGTGTGGAAGATGGCCGCGATGTGGATGGGCAATCACGCGACATTTGATACGTATCTGGAAAACGGCGATGTGGCATTTTCAGCGGGGCGGCTTGGGATCAAGCGCGACGGTGATGACGCCGCGCTTTTTGTGTTCTCTGAGCATGCCACATATGCAGGTGTGTTTACGACAAATGTGTTTAAGAGCGCGTGTGTGACGAGTGCGATGGATCGTCTGCGGGCGCAAAAGAAGATCAAAGCGGTGCTCATCACAAGCGGGAACGCGAATGCGGGCACAGGCCCTGCGGGCCGCGCGGATACGGAGCGACTGGCGGCGGGCGTTGCAGGTCACGTAGGCTGTGCGGCGGATGAGGTGGTCGTGCTTCACACAGGAGTGATCGGTGTGCCGCTGCGCGCGGAGCGATGGCTTGGCGGGCTTGAGGGGCTCTGTCAGTTGGCAGCGTCAACGCCTGAAAAGCTGGCCGACGCAGCGCGCGCGATGATGACGACAGATACCTTTCCAAAGGTGAGCGCGCGGGCATTTCAGGTTGGCGACACCTCGTACACGGTGTGGGGTGTCGCTAAAGGCGCGGGCATGATTCATCCGAAGCTTGCGACGATGCTGTCAGTGCTGGTAACTGATGCGCCGATAAGCCAGCGGACACTGCAGCGCGTGCTTTCGCGGGTTGTGGGCCAGACGTTCAATCGCATCTCGGTGGACGGCGACACGAGTCCGAATGACAGTGTGCTGCTTTTTTCAACGGGCGGCGCGCGGATGGAGGCTGGCACGGCTGCGTTCTGTGGAGCAAAAGGAACAGGGGTCAGCGGAACCGACGATGGCGAGGTTGATGAACCCCTTTTTGAAGATGCGCTAAGGGGTGTCGCGCAGGATCTGGCGCACAGCATTGTGCGCGATGGTGAAGGTGCAACGAAATTCCTGGAGATCGTAGTGCGCGGCGCGCAGTCCGAGGCAGATGCGGAGCGTATCGCCGAGACGATCGCCACGTCGCCGCTTGTGAAAACTGCCTTTTTTGGTGAGGATTTCAATCCAGGGCGGATCATCTCGGCGATTGGGCGCGCGGGCGTTGCCGTTTCGTTTGATCGCATGCGGCTCACGCTCGGGGATCAGAGGGTGTATGATGCCGGACAGTTCCTTGTGACGGCAGAGTCAGACGCGCGAAGGGTGATGGCGATGAAGGAGATTCCGGTCGTTGTTGAACTTGGCGCGAGTGAAGTGGAGATACGCTATTGGACATGTGATTTGACGTTCGATTATGTGAAAATTAACGCGGAGTACACGACCTGAGGAGGTGGAGTCGATGGCCGTTTCAGAAGAGCGGATGGCTGGCGTGTTGCGTGAAGCGACGGTACGCGACGTCGATTCGATTGTGGCGCTCTTGCGCGATTATGCGGAACAGGGGCTGCTCTTGCCGCGCACGCGGCAGTCTGTACTTGAAATCTTGCCGTCGTTTCGGGTGATCGATGTGGCGGGCAAGGTGCAAGGTGTGGTTTCATTGTGCATCCTCGGGGATGATCTGGCGGAGATTCGATCGCTCGCAGTCGCCCCAGAGGCGCAGGGTGGCGGTTTGGGCAAGCGTCTGGTACAGGCGATGCTCGCGTATGCGGCAGACCTGCAGGTGCCAAAGGTGCTCGCGCTTACGTACCAGGAGGCCTTTTTCGCGCGTTGCGGGTTTCACATTGTGGAAAAGCACACGCTGCATCAGAAGATTTGGAAGGATTGCATCAACTGCAAGAAGTTTCCGGTATGCGATGAGATCGCGATGATCTATGAGATGGGCGTGTCTGGTGCGGCGGGAAGCCCTGCGGATGCAGGCGTAAACGTAGAGGCGTGAGTGCCCTGCGCGCGGCAGATGTGAGAGTGAATGTGTGAGATTTTAGCACGGGGTGATTATCTGCGCGGGCAGGTGCGTACTGCGCACTCTTGCGATGCTCGGTCGCGTCGGGATCAATCAGGTGATTATCTTCGCGGGCAGGTGCGTACTGCGCAACCGTCGCATCGACGCAGGGGGACGGGCGCGACATCGCGTGATGAATTCACGTTATGAATTCACGCGTTGAGTGAGACAACATGCGGCGCAGTTGGCTTGTTGACTCGCTTCTTGGGTATACTAGTAAAACACGGAAACACAGGCAAAGGATGCATAGATGTGTCACGTGACTTTGACCAAGGAGTTATCTCATGAATGAACTGGGCACGCCGTCTCCATTTCTTACCCTGATTACGAATCCGCGTCTCTACTTTGAGACACGCCGGGAGCAGCCGCGTTGGATGCTGTTGACGCTCGTTCTCGCAGCCGTTACGGGTGTTCTGTCAAGCCTGACACTTCGTTATATGATGAAGTCCCCGAGTTATATTGCCTATATCCACACACTGACAAAGGCGCAGGCAGCGCACGTGGCGGCGCAAGCCGCGTCCGTCACACCGATCAGCGCATTTGCCGGCGTGTTTGTCGCGGTGACCGTATCTGCCGTTTTTCTCTGGCTGATCGCGCGCATTTTCTCACTGACAATCGAGTACCGTCGCGTCGTTTTCATCATGGCGAGCGCAACGGTCATCTCCGTGCTCGGAACCGTCTTTGACACCATCATGACGTTTTTGACAGGACGCTATCAATCGAATTTTTTATCCATCAGCACGTTGACTGGCGGAACGGGACGATTCGGGGGGATTGAGTCGGCGCTCGGTTTGTTTCTGATCGGCTCGCTGATCATCCAGACCATCGGCTTGGCGGTGTTCACGCGCACGTCGGTGCGAAGGAGCGTGTGGCCTGTGTTGGGCGCGTATCTATTGCCGCCGATTCTGAGCATGATCTTTTACAAGCCGACACCTTGACGATAGATGTTGGAACATGTGGTGTCGATGACTGTTTTTGGATCTGGCTGTTTGCCGCGCACGTTGCCGTCTCCTGTGGGAGGCGGTTTTTTCAGTGATAAGGAAGGAAACTAATAAGTTGGGCGGCTTATTTTTATACGATAATTTTGATAAATAATTTTATACTTAACTTTCTGTGTGACTGGGCCGGGTCGTATAATTTAGTAGGTGAAAATCCTGCCTGTTATTATTTAAGCTAAGTCACCAGTAGCGAGTCTTGGGTTCGCAGGAGCAATTTTGCGAACTAAGCGTAGATAGCAAGCAAGGTAATAGGCCTGAACGTTATTGATCCTCGAAATGAGTACAATGGGAAGATTGACGGTTTCGAAACTCTGGATGACCACATTTTGCTGGCCTATCTGTTTGAGCAAGAGAAGCAAGTGTTGTACCCCGCCTCAGTTGTTTAAATTCTTAGGATCACTATAAAGTACATTGTGTATTGGAAAAGCGTCGCTACCCTACTCGTTTCCTATGAGACGTTATATGTGCCGTCATTGTATGTAGAATCGCGAAATAATCGCCCGAAGGCATCACTGCACACACTTCCTAGCACTCGATAAAACAAACAGATGAAAAGTGCTCAACACCATTTGGCGATCAATGCTCAATCATTTTACCATATCTAATTATCTGAAAATGATGTTGACAGGCGGAAGTTATCCTGGTATTGTTTTCTGTATATTTAATACAGAAGAAAACATTGGAGGTTATGCGAATGGAGGAAATGAGCGTGCAGAAACGCCTGTCCTACCGCTTTTCGTTGTATGGTGACCGCATACCGACTGACCATGGAGAGGCTCTTTATGCTGCGATTTCGGGTATATGTCCCGACCTGCATGAATTGAATGGCTTTTCTTTAAGCCCAGTCGTCAGGACAGTGGCAGTTGGGAATGAATTACTTCTCCAACCGGGATCGTGTTTTTTTGCGCGAGTCCCAGAGACGCACTTGGCTCAGCTTGTAACGATCAGTGGTAAGACACTTTCTCTGCGGGCCGCCACAGTACGCGTCGGGCCCATGCAAGTGCAGTTGATTCAGCCCGCCACTATCTTGAGAAGCAGAGTGGTTACCTTTAAGAACGCTGTGACGGAAGTCTCCTTGCTTCGCAAGGTGGAGGAAGCCCTTCATGAAATGGGGGGGGATGCTTCCATCAAGATCATGCGGCGCAGAATATTGACAATTCATGCTAAAAAGGTCATTGGCTTTGGCGTTGAGCTTTCCGGACTTTTAGAGGAGGCTTCGTTGGCACTTCAGGTGCACGGTATCGGAGGGCGACGGAGGTTCGGGTGCGGAGTGTTTTTGCCCGGTGCCGAAGTGATTGGTGCTTGACGATCCTAGCCAAGTCGGCGCCGTTAGATGCTGATGATGGAGTACCATTTTCCGCTACCCTTTATGGTCATACGCGACAATGCCTAGACGTAGCTCAGATTTTCGCTGATTATGCTGGCGAGGCCATGGTTGGGATGTTCGGGATTTGTGACGCGGCCCAGGTGGAATGGTTTCGAAGGGCACTTCGTTGGTCCGCGGTGTTGCACGATCTCGGTAAGGCTACTGATGGTTTCGCACAATTGTTGCGACAAAGTAGGAAACGGCCAATCAGGCCACCGTTGGTACGGCACGAGGTTGTTTCATATTGGATTTCCAAATCTCAGCCGGAGCTACATGACGCTGTTCACTGCGCCTTTAGCGATCTGGGAACCTGGGCTGTCGATCAATGTTTGCTCATTCGTGTCGCCGTTTTGGGACACCACCTTAAATTTCCGAGACGAAGGGATAGGCCAGAACAGTACGCCGAGGATCCACTTGTAGTTTCTTGGTATGAATTGGAAGAGGATGGTGTTTTGGGTCTGTTGGAGGATCTTGCGGGTCGGTCCATCGTGTTTGATACAAAGCTGCCGGCTATTCCAGGAACATCAAGGTGGCTAAGGGATGAAATAACGGCTCCCTTTCAGGATGAGACGTCTATGGATTCTTCTTTGTGGGGTGATAAGGTTAAACTCATGGGTTCCCTGTTACGCGGAGCACTTATTGCCGTGGACACAGTAGGGTCTGTGTGCTGTAGAACGCCGGAGGAATGGGAAGACGTTCGGGCTAGTCTTGAAAATTCGTTTGCGTCGCAGAGTCTCACACGGATCCTTGAGAAAGCAATCAATAAAAGCGTCGCGGGCGATGAAAAACACGAACTGAGCCAGTTTCAGAGCACCGTAGCGCGTATGGTAGGTGACTCGTTGATCGTGCAAGCGGGATGTGGTTCTGGCAAGACCGTAGCGGTGCTGAGGCGAGCTCAGGAAGTTCGCGCACAAGGGCTTTTTCTTACTGCACCGACGACCGCTGTAGCGAGTCAACTCTACGTCGATTATGGACTGCATATGCCGGATCAGGCGCAACTCATTCACTCGAGGAGTCTCGTGGATATGGAACTTCTCAGGTCACCACAGGAGGACGCTACGCCAGATGTGGAGCATGGGCCAGGTGAATTAGCGGCGCAGCACGAGGCAGTTCAACGGCTCATGGGTCCCATTACTTTTTGCACGGTAGACTTAGTGTTAGGGCTGTTGACCAATCGCCGCGCATCTTTAGCTCTCCTTCCGCGGCTTGCAACGTCGTTGATCGTGTTTGACGAGATTCACACGTATGAGCCGAGGCTATTGGCTTATTTGTCTGAGTTCCTCCGAGTATCCCGTATTCCAACGGTCGTCATGTCCGCTTCATTGCCGAATGCATTGACGGGTGAACTGGAACGCGCGTCATCACAACGATCCTTCGCACGAGTTTATGGCCCGAAGAGACACGAGCACAGGGCTCGATACGACGTACAAATGGATGCTGGACTGGAGTCCAAGAGCGTAAGCGCGATACTTCTTTCCACATTCGCGAAGGGGGAAAGGGTGCTACTTGTCGCCAATACCGTCGCTGTTGCTCGCGCTTGGTACCAAACGGTCGCGCAGTGGATTGGGGAAGACAACGTAGCACTGTTACATGCCCACTTCAAGTACGAGGAGCGGGTACAACTGCAGCGGAAAATTACTGAGTCTTTCCGGGCATCTAATTGCGGTTTTTGTGCCGTTACGACGCAGATTTGCGAAGTAAGTTTTGACGTGTCGGCGGATCTTTTGATCAGCGAATTAGCCCCGTTTACTTCGATGATTCAACGGCTCGGACGCCTTAACCGCCGGGCTCAGGACGGCGATCCGCCACGTTTGGCCATTTTCGTAGATCCGGTCAACGCCCGTCCTTATAAAGTTGCCGAGATGGAAGCGGGTCGAGAACTGCTTCTGGGTCTCCTTAAGCGCAGATCGCATGGAATCTCCCAGGCAGACTTGGCAGAGGCGCTTTCCGGTTGGCAGTTGGAAGACAAAGCAAGGGCATTGGGACGTGAGGGAATGACGTGGTACGAACTCGACCGGTCTCATCCGGGTGATTCGTTACGCACCGCGGGCCACACGATCAGTACACTTTTGCGATCCGATTTGACAGCTACGCAAGGTGAAGCGTCTGCAGCGAGGAGGCTTGGCAAGGTCCTGACACTCCCTCAGCCCAAGGTTCTTCCGCGAGAGACGTGGAGGTACTGCTACATCGTTGAGGATGAAAACGTAATCTATTCCCCCATTTTGGGAGGGCGGTGGAGCGATAGCGATGGATGATTGTGAGTGGAGTTTTGATCTTAATGCTCCAGGGATGACGCCCCTACATCGCGCGGGGTTGATTGGTCTCTCTGCGAGTTGTCGCACAAGTCGGATGAAAGATTGGATGGAACGAAATGGTCTGTCCTCAACTACGGATGGTGACACCTTGCTGCTCTCCGGTTTACCCAATGAGGCAGAATTTGTTCACAGATTCTTGTCAGAGCTATACGATGTCGACGATGCGGGACTCATTCATTTCCCGTTACACGAGAAGCTTCGGGAGGTCGACAGGGCGGAAATTCAGAATGTGATGATGGCATCCTTTCTTCAGCATCCTAAGTCGCGTAACGCGGCTTCTGCTTGGACGATACGCCCGAAGAGTGAAGACAACGATCGGGAGTATCGCTTCAAGTCTCTGTATGATTTCAATCACCGGAGTTTGAAAACGGCGGAGGAGGTGGTTTCGGCCCGAAAGGAAAGGCGGGCGATAGAGTTAGCTGGATGGGCCATGCCTGGCGCCATCGTGAAACATGTTGCGCATTCTTCAGCCACGGCATTGACAGACACGCCAGAACGGTATCTTTTGCTTATGTTGTCCATGTTGGGCTGTTTGTGGTATAGGGCGCAGGCCTATATGGCATCGGGTGAATGGGATCCTCGGGCTGAGGTTGTTTTGGTGCTACCTTATGCAACGCGATTAGAGTCCGAGTCGCGAAAACTACACCGGTACTATACCGGGGGTTCCATGGTTGTTTCCAGGATAGATCTGGTATGTGGAATAGCGGATGCTGCTCTCAGTTCGGCCGTGGCACTCGAGGCAGATGAGGACGCTTTTACTATCACCCCTCGTTTGCACACTCTGTGTTTTGGCAAGGTTCCGTGGAGCAGTCAGCAAAAGACACGCACGCGGGTGTTGACCGCGGCGGAGCCGTCTGAACAAGCGACTCGGAGATATCGATGCGTGATCGGTGAATTGGCCAATCGTCCTGCATCCCGCCGTGATGGTTCCAGTTTTACATGGGTCATGCCGATGCGCGAGACTATCGCGGAAAACGTGTTGAGGGAACGGCCGTGGTACATTGGCTTTTCTCTTTATGCGAGGGGCCGCAATGCAGTTTTGATTTCACGATGGCGAGAGGGGCTGAGGAACTTGGTAAACGATGATGAACTTTGGGACGACCAAGATAAGCGTAAGTTTGTAGAACTGATGCACGTCGCGATGTTTAAGAGGTACGGCCAGGTAGCGGGTCGTGCTTTGGACGCGAACGCTGACTTAAGGCGCTCATTCCAGCGTGAGCGTGAACGACTTGTGTTGGACTTTGTCAATTGCCGAACACAAGATATGTTACGGCAGAATCTTATGCGTCTTATGGCCCAGACGGCGCCTAGGTTTTCAGGCGGCACTGATCATGCTGAGCGGGATGTGCTCATGAAATTTGCATTCAACTGGTCTGATTGGCGGGAAGTTAGGGACCTTTGCCTTCTTGCCGTTGCCACCTACCGTGGCAAAGGTGATGAAGATGTCTCCGAAGCGCTTGATCCGAGTCCCGAGATTGAAAGTTTAACGGGAGCACCGAAGTAGGTGACGGTCAGTACTCATTATCGGAAGATACACAAAACATGCGAGGGGAAATGGGAACATGAGTTTGCATATTCATGGCACCGTGGTGACGCAGTATGGGGTGGCCGCGAACAATCGCGGTGAAACTGAGGGAAATACCACCACTTTGCAGAAGATACTGTGGCATGGGCTGAACCACACCACAGTGTCAGCAGAGGCAATTCGGTACGCGATCCGGCTCAATTGGCAGAGACGGTTTGAGGACGGAGACGCAAGCTGCGAAACAAATCGTGTGTGGTTGGCTGACAAGGGGGCGGCTGGAGATTTCGAGATCAAAGACCAGGCATTTTCCGCAGACCGATACATTGATGACGATGTGCTGGGCTACATGGACGCGAAGGCAGCGAAGACGGACAACTCGGATCAGGATGGGGAAATCGCTACGCCGAAGCGCGGGAAGGCGGGTAAGGCGCCAAAAGGTACGACCACAGCGCGCCGCGGACCATTGGAGGTATCTCGAGCTGTTTCGCTTGACCCCTATAATGGGGAGGTCACATTCAATGCAAAAGGGGGGGACAAGGGGCGGACCTCGCTCTATGCTACGGAGATTCACGCGACACGTTATCAATACAGCTTCACGCTGACACCAGCAGAGTTGAAAGTACAAGAGCGCGCTATAAAGGTCGTCGATGCAGTTGCAACGCTCCACGATGTTGGTGGCAATCATGGACGCTTTTTGTATGATTTTTCCCCTTCGCTTGTGATCTTTCGCATCACTCAGGATCCCGCGCCTCGCATTCTCTACGTAGCGGAACCAGATTTGCAGGGTGAAGTTTCCATAGATACGCTGCTTCAGCGTGTGAAGTCTGGAGACTTATCGCAGCAAGAATTGATCGTTGGTGGCGAGGCCGTCAAGTCTGACGAAGCGGTGGCGCTTCGTGAATTGGGTGTAAACGTCTACCCTGGCGTGCGCAAGGTGTTTGAGCACGTTATCCAACAGTTACAGGGGTGAGCCAAATGAGTACAGTAGGTACCCTCTTTGTAAAACCGGAAGACTTGGGTTGGATCCGTGTTTCCGCGCCTATCTCGTCCTTCACGGTGCCCTTTGCACGTGAATTTGCAGAGTCATACCCCTTTCCACCTCCGGCGACGGTATACGGCATTCTTTTGTCTTACATCGGAGAAGTCAACCGAAGACGGTTTATGGGAGCCGAAATTGCGATTGCTCTCATTGGACAAACACTACCGAGTGTAGTGATTCGGAAGATGCGGCGGGTCAAGAAACCGGATCTAAATGACCCGTCGAATTCGAAGCCGGATTTTCAAACCTTGCTTACTGGTTTGAAGTTTTTGGTGGGCGTGAGGAGAAGGACGAGCGGCCAAACCGGACTGTGGGAGAAAGTAAACGATGCTTACCTCCATCCGGACACTGTCTATCGTTTCGGCGGACTTTCGTGTGGCGAAAGTCACAATTTGATTGACGAATTCTCGGTCTTAGACTGGGATGACGCACGCAAATTGATGGCCCGTGACGAAGTGATGTTGCTCAGCCCCTCGGAGAGAGGGGAGTGGTCAGTTCCAGTATGGGTGGATCACGTGGGCTCCGAAGGTACAGTATGGGCCCGCGCGTCCCTTATGCCCGCACGTTCGATTGCTGAGCATGTCGGAGTATTTGCGATCAATGATCGCCACTAACATATGTTTTTTCGATAATGTCTGAATTATTTATCTCCTCCCGGACGATACTGATCCTAGTTCTCTGTGGGAGGCTGGAAAATGTGAATAGTATCGAGCCGCTGACTAAGGTAATGGCTCTTCATGCACTCGAATATTGTGAACGTCTTTTTTATCTTGAAGAAGTCGAGGGAATTCGCATTGCGGACCAAGCTGTTTATGATGGTAGGCGACTTCATGAAGAAATACCTGAGTACGTCGAGATGACGTCGTTCACGCTTCAGAGCGACGTCCTGGGGATACAGGGGAAGGTAGACGTCGTTCGCTCCATGGGCGGTGAGTGGATTCCGTTTGAGTACAAAAAAGGTAGGGCGAATCTTACCCGTGACGGCAAGGTACGTCCATGGCCTTCGGATGAGATTCAAGTCGCTGCGTATACGCTTCTTCTCGAGGAGCACTTCGATCGAAAAATATCGGAGGCGAAGGTATATTACGCGCAAGATCACCGTACAGCGAATGTCACGATCAACGACGCGCTAAGAAATAGAGTTCATGCTGCTGTAAATCGTGCTACAGATTTGAGATCTTCCGCCCTACGCCCACCCATCGCGACAAATGAAAGGCTATGCTCTCGTTGCTCCCTCGCGCCGGTGTGTCTTCCAGAAGAAGAACGACTGATACAGAGCGGAAAGAAAGAGATTCCAAGGTACTTTCCACCTGATCGAGAAGGGGACGTTTTACATGTTTCTACGCACGGCTCTACGATCCGTCGATCGGGAGATAGTCTACTTATCGAGAATCGTGACGGCGATAAAACCAATGTAGCGATTCATTCCATTCAATCCATTGCAGTGCATGGGCACGTTCAGGTGACCACTCAGGCAATTCATCGATGCTTGTCAGAGGGTATCCCCATTCACTACCTGACTGGGGGAGGGACCTATCTCGGTACTGTTGGAAATTTGGCAGGAGGCGTGCAACGTCGACTGCGTCAATACTCCGCTATGGTTAACGGTGATTTTTGCCTTCATTTGGCTAAAATTTTGGCGAAGGCGAAAATTGACAGCCAACTCCGTTACATTCTTCGATTGACCCGTGAGAAAGATCGTGACGCTCTGCAAGATCAAATTGACCAGATGCGACAAGCGGCTCGAAAATCAAGTGCCGCAAAAGATTTAAACGAACTTCGCGGTTGGGAGGGTGTCACGGGGAAAGCCTACTTCTCTAGCCTTGGGCATCTGACACGAAACGATGGAGTGTTGTCTATCAATGGGCGGAATCGCCGTCCACCGCGCGACCCAGCGAACGCGATCCTTTCGTTTCTCTACTCACTGTTGTACAAGGATTGCCTTCAGGCGATTATAGTTGTTGGTTTGGACCCTTGCCTCGGGTTCTATCATCAACCGAGGTCTTCTGCCTACCCTTTGGCGTTGGACCTCATGGAGCTATTTCGCGTCTCGCTGGTCGATATGGTGGTTCTGGGGAGTCTTCACAGGCAACAGTGGGACATTACAGCTGACTTCGAATTTGCCGGCAAGCAGTGCTGGCTAAGTTCTTCAGGTCGGAAAAAGGCGATTGTACTTTATGAAAGGCGAAAACAGGACACGTGGAAACATCCAGTCATCGGATATTCTCTGTCTTACGACAGAGCCATCGAATTGGAGGTCCGTCTCTTGGAAAAGGAATGGGCCGGGGTAGCTGGACTCTTTGCGCAGAGTAGGATCCGATAAGATGGCAAACGGACGATCGTTTTACCTTATTTGCTACGATATTCGAGATCAGAAGCGATGGCGCAAGTGTCACAAACTGCTTAAGGCTTATGGTGCTCCACTCCAGTACTCCATTTTCCAATGTCATCTGAGTAAGACGACCATGTCTAAGTTGCGGTGGGAGTTGTCGGTGATTTTCGCGGAAGAGGATAGTCTGCTCATCGCTCCAATTCACGATGCTGACGTCAACCGTATCGTACAGTGGAATGTGAAGAATATTATTGAGAAGAGGGAAGATCGATTCGAGCTTTTTTGATGCGGTAGTTGCGGTGGCGAAACCCGGTGTTGCGATTGCTTGCCTTTCGCCAAGAGCACGTTAGATTTTTGGGTTGAAGACCTTGGAGGACGTTTGTCCAGAGTGATTCAACTACCAGCCTCGTTAGGCGAAGTGCTGAAGGAGAAGTGGGAAAAGTTGCCCGCCGCACCTGGGCTTTGTCGTCTTCGTCCAGGAAACTGGTACTTGAGTATAGGAATATGGTTAGAAACGCCTAGAAATGCTATACTTTCTAAGTTCGAATTCATCCGAAGTGGGTCAATCGTGAGTCTCGGAGCGGCTAGACGGGCTTGTGGGGAGTAGGTGCTTGAAACACGTGCCTGCAATCCAGCGCCGGAGTTGGTCTCGCTCCGGGTGCAGTGACGACAGCTGTGATGCCGAAAGGCGTTGAGCACTGGCGAAACCGCCATATCCCGCAGCTACGCCATCCGTAAGTGACGACAGCTGTGATGCCGAAAGGCGTTGAGCACATTAGCAGTGAGAATTACGACTTCGGCCGATGACGACAGGCTGTGATGCCCGAAAAGGGCGTTAGAG
>NZ_LPVJ01000031.1 GCF_001516615.1 Ferroacidibacillus organovorans
TTCCCTTCATCGCTGCAATTGCATACTTGCGCGCGTACCCTAAGGTTGCCTCTAATTCATCTAAGATACGAGACTTTTCCTGTCTGGCAGTGGCACGCAGGTACCGGATCCGCATTGCACTCAGGTACTCTCGCCGACTCTGCATTGACATCTGCCACAACAATCCCTTCGGTAAGGTTTCTATGTGAGTGAGCCAATGTCCTTTCGGTAAGATTTTAGCTGAGTGATCGCGGAGGCTTGACGATTGATCATGAGATGTAGTATTCTCACAAAAATTACAAACCTAAAACGTTGATGGAAATGAATCTGCGGATTCGTACTCAGAGAGCTGACGGTTGGTGCAAGTCAGTGTACATCCGTGGAGGTAGCCCTCCGGAGTGATCAGGGAAGGATACTGACCGTGTATCCAATCTGATTCCGCTCACCGCGTTATCGGTGATACGACACATGTCGTAAAAAGCCATGAATTTCATGGGAATCAGGGTGGCACCGCGGGTTAAAACTCGCCCCTCGCAATTGCGCAGGGGCGAGTTTTGTTTGCTTTTCCGTTGATCCAACCACTTCATCAAGCGTAAGAAAGGGGATTTTTAAATGTCGTTTCGCATTCTCGTGACGGATCCACTCTCCGAGCAGGGGCTTGCACAACTGTATGCCGCAAGCGATCTTGAAATTGTTCAAGAAATTGGCGTAAGCAAAGAGAAATTGGTGGAGATCATTGGTGACTTTGACGCATTGCTCGTGCGCAGTCAGACAAAGGTCACAGAAGAGATTATCAAAGCGGGGACAAAACTTCAGGTCATCGGACGTGCGGGTGTAGGAGTCGATAACATTGACGTGCGCGCCGCTACCAAAGCGGGGATTCTTGTCATAAACGCCCCGGACGGAAACACCGTTACGACCGCTGAGTTCACGTTCGCAATGATGCTCGCCCTGGCGCGCCACATTCCTCAAGCTCACGCTAAATTAAAGGATGGCGTCTGGGATCGCAGCAGCTTTGTTGGTGTCGAGCTGCGCGGAAAACATCTTTCGATTCTTGGGCTGGGCAGAATTGGAGCGGAAGTAGCAAAGCGCGCACAAGTTTTTGGAATGCAGGTCACGGCGTATGATCCCTACCTCACGTCAGCGCGAGCTGAAAAATTGGGAATCAAGGCAGCTACGCTTGAAGAAGCCATCCGCACGGCTGATTTTCTAACGGTGCACACGCCTTTGAGCAAAGAAACCCACCATCTGATCAGCGACGAGCAGTTTCAGATGATGAAGCCTGGCGTGCGTATCTTAAATTGCGCAAGAGGCGGAATCATCGATGAAAAAGCTCTCGCTCGCGCGCTTGAGCAAGGAATTGTGGCAGGCGCAGCGCTAGATGTCTATGAACAAGAGCCAGCGGTAGGTCAACCGCTCTTGGCATTTCCACAAGTGATTTCGACGCCACACCTCGGTGCATCTACGGAAGAGGCGCAGGTGAATGTCGCCGTCGATGTCGCGCAAGGGGTTGTCGACCTTTTACAAGGGCGATCCTACCCGCACACCGTCAACCTGCCAAGCCTCGCGCCAGAACAACGTGCGGTGCTTGAGCCGTTTTCAAATTTGGGAGAAGTCCTTGGAAGTTTTGCGGCGCAGTTACTGCGCGGCGGAGTGCATCGCGTCACCATCCAATATGAAGGAGAACCCACGCAGCACGCGACCGATCCGATTTCTCGCTCCACCCTTCGCGGAATTCTCAGTCGCTATTACCGCGAGGAAGTGCACTTGATCAGCGTCGCACTGATCGCAGAAGAGATGGGCATCGAGGTGACAGAAACGAAGTTGCCTCCACACGGCGGCTACACCAATGTCATCCGCGTCACGCTGACTGGCTCTACAGAAGAAGTGACTGTCGCGGGGACGGTGCTTAAGGGTCACGGGATGCGCATCATCCAAATCAATCAATATTCCGTGGATATCACGCCAAGTTTTGCCATGCTAATGACATGGCATCGCGATCGTCCCGGCATCATCGGACGCGTGGGAAGTGTTCTTGGACTTGCCGGAATCAATATCGCCTCCATGCAAGTTGGCCGCGCGATTGAAGGTGGAGAAGCACTTATGCTGATCGCCGTTGACCGCTCTGTATCGGATGAAAGCGTGCAGGCCATTCGCGACGCATCCGATGTGGACCGCGTGGCGTATATCGAATTGCCCATTGCCTAAATCTCTTAAAATCACGACCAATCCGTAAAATGACGCGGCTTTTTAAGGCGCGTCATTTTTTGTAGAGGCGGACCTGCGTATCAACGCGCTGAGCCATGTTCTAAATCTCGCGAGTGATGTTCATGGCCAAAGCGTTTTGCGAACTCATAAAAGTATTGAAGAGAGTTTGGATTCATCATGGAATCTGGATTTGCCGCATTTTTTCCATTCATCCCAAGCAAAATTTTGCGTATGGGAACTTCCATTTTTTTGCCGCTTAGCGTGCGAGGCACATCGTGAATCACATACATCTCATCTGGTACGTGACGCGGCGATACGTCACGTTTTAATTTTTCGCGTATCTGGAGCTTTAATTCATCTGTCAAAACCGTTCCTTGCCGCAAAACAAGAAAAAGAGCTAAAAAAGAAGGTCTTCCCAACATTTCAAGATCGATGACCAAGCTGTCGATCACCTCGTCAAACGACTCGATGACTTGGTAGAGTTCGCTTGTACCCATGCGGATTCCGTTGCGGTTGATCGTTGAGTCGGAGCGTCCATAGATCACGCAACTTCCCCGCTCTGTGATTTTTATCCAGTCTCCGTGCCGCCAGACGCCCGGAAAATGGTCAAAATAACTCTCTTTATAGCGTTTGAACTCTGGGTCATTAAAGAATGAAATGGGCATGGAGGGCATTGGCGAAGTAATCACCAACTCGCCAACCTCGTTTATGATCGATTCCCCAGCCTCATTAAATGCGTGGATGTCGGCGCCAAGCGCGCGACAACTGATCTCTCCAGCGCAGATCGGCAAGAGGACTGAGCCTGTGACAAACGCAGTGCACACGTCCGTTCCGCCACTTGTAGAGACCAACATCACCTCTTTTTTTACAGATTCATACACATAAGCGAATAGATCGGGGGTTAGCGGTGAGCCCGTTGATCCGATCATGCGTAAAGATGACAGCTCATAGTGCTCACCGGGTTGCAGATCTTGTTTTTTGCATGTTGTGAGATAGGCGGCGCTCGCACCAAAAACCGTCATGCCTGTTTTCTGCGCTAATTCCCACAAGACATAGGGGTGAGGATGAGCCGGGCTGCCGTCGTAGAGAATGATCTCAGCGCCTACAAGCAATCCGCCAATCAGGTAGTTCCACATCATCCAGCCTGTTGTGGAATACCAAAAAAAACGATCCCCTGGATGCAGGTCAACGTGGAGTTTCATGGACTTCACATGTTCAAGAACGATGCCGCCGTGACTCTGGACGATTGGCTTTGGCAACCCTGTTGTCCCGGATGTGTAGAGAATCCAAAGCGGATGATTAAAAGAGACCTGTTCGGGGTTAAGCATCGCGTCGTGACGGATTACATCGCGATAAGAAACCGTCGTCTCTTTGAAGGTATGAACCAACGCATCATCAGATCGATACGGAATAAGGACGGTAAGTTTTAGAGACGGTAATTTGCCTTGCAATGAAGTCACCGTCTGCAAGCGGTCATAGTCCCTGCCCTGATAGCGGTATCCGTCAACTGCAATCAAGACGGTCGGCTCAATTTGTGAGAACCGATCCAACACACTCGCTGTTCCAAAATCAGGAGAACAGCTCGACCAAATCGCACCGAGACTGGCTGTCGCCAAAAATGCGACGAGCGTTTCTATGATGTTAGGCGCAAAGGCCGCGACGCGATCCCCTTTTTTAACACCAGACTGCTTCAGGTACGACGCAAACGCTCCAACCTGTTTTTTTAATTCACCATACGTCATGGTTGAGAGAGCGCGAATCTCGGATTGATGCCAAACTGCAACCGCTGACTCATCCTTTTGGTGAAAAACCTGATTCACATAATTTATCGTCGCTTCTGGATAAAATTGTGCGCCCGGCATTTCTTTTGACTGCAAACGAGGCGAAAGTGGCTTGCGGGACACCTGAATATCCGCAAAGTCAATCACAGTATCCCAAAACATCTCAATGGATTGAACGGACCATTCATGAAGTGAAGCATAATCTGAGAAGGACAGTGCGTGCGTTTGCTGCAACCAATGCATATATTGGGAGATCAGAGATTGATCTTTCTGGCTCTGGCTCGTTTCATACAACAATGTACCTTCTGTGACTCTTTCCATCCCTTGTCGCCCCCCGGCAATCCCAGACTCTCAAGTAAAATTGTAAAGCGTTTTCATCAGATTGCCAAGGGTATATTCAAATTCTGGTAAATTCTATAAGCCATTTATCGATTTTCAGATTCAATGCATAATCATATTCAAAATGATAATATTTTTAACTAACTTTGTATTGCATATTATACGTTTGTGGAATATAGTTCACTCATGAACATACACTATCTTGGATTAGGAGTGATTGATTTGGAAAAATTGGGGTACAAGATTCGTTTGCTGCGTCATAAGCGAGCACTTACACAACAAGAAATTGCTTATCGCACAGGTATCTCTACACCACATATTTCTTCTATTGAACGTGGCGAAAGGCAACCATCCCTCGAGTATGCGATCCGAATTGCGGAGGCACTCGGCGTTCCCGTAGGTTATTTTGCAGATGACGCTGAAGTTTCCACTCTGCCTGACGCAGAGAGTTATCAAGGCATTGTCGATATGCCCGGTTATTTACAGTCTTTTATAACACGTGAGAGTTCACAACCCTATCTCATCATGGCACATCGCGTCAGTCGACTCGACGAAGCTGATTACAACATGGTCTGTGCAATGATTGAGATTATGACCCAAAGAAAACGACTCAAGAATTTTACAGATATCGGCATGTAAAAAAGGCAAACCTGTTAGATAGATCAGGTTTGCCTGCAATCGCGCAAATAAACTACATTAACCCAATGTAGCCATGGTTCGTGTTCTTCTTGAAAACGTCACTAATTCTTGATAGCCTGTCTGCTTTGCAAACGCAATGGCCTGATTATAGTCAGCGCCAACATCCTCTGGTCTGTGGGCGTCTGAATTGATTAAAATAGGAACATTCACTTGAAAACACGCTTGCAGCAAGCCGGGTGCGGGATACAGTTTACCGACCGGCTTGCGCAATCCCGCTGTTGAAATCTCGACTACTGCATTATGTTTTGCAAATGTTTCTGCCAATCGCTTGTACCAGTCATTTAAAAAAGCAGGATCTTCGGGTTCGTGACCAAACACTTTAATAACATCCGCGTGTCCTACAAAATCAAATAACTCAGATTCGACCATCCGCGTTAAAATATCGAAATACGTGTTATAGGTTTCTTTCAGATCGCGATTTTCCCATTGCGACTTCATTTCAAGCAAGTCAAAGCCAAAATCGTCGAGCCAATGCACAGAACCAATCACATAGTCAAACGGATAGGATTGGATAAATGCAGCGAGTGCATCCTCTGTCCCAGGGATATAATCCAGTTCTAATCCAAATTTTACGTGATGTCCCGCTTTTCGGGCTGCCATTACCATTTCCATGTATTCATCTAAATCTTCCGTACGCCTCTCACGTGTCCAAGGATTGTCAAAAAGATGGGCCGTCTGCCGAAACCGATACCCGTGTTCTGAGACACCATACTCTTCAATGCCACGCATTTTCGCTACATCAAGAAATTTTTCAAGCCATGAAACCGTATAAGGCCCACGCTCTGTATGGGTATGATAATCTGTCAACATGCGAAACATACTCCCCACTCTTTTTGATTTGAATGCATTCTTGCAGTGCCAAAAGGTTATGAGTGCATCATACGATGATGCTCAATTTTAATGCAACGATCAGAGATGATTTCAACGCCGTGTTCACGCGCATCCTTTTCTGCTTCTTGATGCGTGACCCCCAGTTGTAGCCATATTCGCTTCACGCCTAATGCAATGGCTTCATGCACAATCTCAGGGACCGCATCTGAGCGGCGAAACACATCCACCAGGTCGATTTTCCCTGGAATATCTTTTAATGACGCGTATGCTTTGCGAGAAAGCACCGAAGAGACGGCAGGATTAACAGGAATGACCTCATACCCTTGATCCAACAAATAGGATGCTACGTGATAGCTGTCACGGTTTGGGTTATCAGAAAGCCCCACCACTGCGATGGTCCGGATTTCTGCAAAATAGGCTCTCCAATTTATTTCATCCACCTTAGCGCCTCCCTTACCACTGAAACTTTACACCGTACTTGCCGCGTTTGGTTTTATACACGTACACATAGCGCGGCATCCGTTTGACATGCTGAAACCCTTCTTCACGTATTCGCGTTGCAAGGCACCCTGCTTGAAACTCAGAGGTGTAGAGTTTTCCCGTATAGATCCAAGACACTGCATCACCCCCTGCGATTCGTTTTGCGCTACGTTTCATCAGATTCATTTTGACACCGCGATAAACTGAGTGGCATCATGATTGCAAAAGTCGTGCCAATTCCCAAATGGCTTTCGACGCCGATTTCACCACCGTGAGCGCGAATGAGATTTTGAGTAATCGCAAGACCCAGACCAGTTCCTCCCCGTGAACGTGTGCGCGCTTTGTCAGCTTTATAAAAGCGTTCAAAGACAAAGGGGACGTCTTCTTGCGGAATGCCTTCGCCAGTATCACGCACGCGGATGATGAGGTGTGTTTCATTCTTGGTGACTTGAATTGTCACGCCACCCTCTTTTGTATGGCGAAGTGCGTTATCAACTAGATTAGTCAAAATTTGCTCGATGCGATCCGCATCTGCACATAAAAAAATCGAATTCAACTCTGTTTCAAGTTTGAGCGTCAATCCTCGTTCTGCATAAAGGCTGAAATACTTGCGGGCAACCCTGCGCATTACGACAAGCAAGTCCATTCTTTCAAAACGCATTGAAAAATTTCCTGACTCCAATTGTGCCAAGTCAAGAAGTTCATTTACCAAACGCCGCATGCGAAGCGACTCTTCGTAGATGATTTGAGTGATCTCTTTGCGCTGTTCTGGATCATCCCCAAAATCGTCAAGGAGTGCTTCTGTATACCCTTGAAAAAGAGCGAGAGGCGTTCTCAGTTCATGAGAAACATTTGCGATAAAATCCTTGCGGAGTCGATCGAGTCGTCGCTCTTCGGTGACATCGCGCAGTACGGTCACAGTACCTCGCAAAACTGTCGGGCGATCTGACTGATAGAGCGGTGTCATACTACCAATAAAATGTCTGCCGTGCCAAAAAAATTCACGCGTCATACGGGACCGCGAATCAAGCGTATCGCGCTGCATTTGAATCAACTCTTCAGGCAATGCAAATGGGCGCTCCTCTGCAGAGAGTGAACGAAGGTTCCTGAGCCACTGTTCTGCAGAAGGATTCAAGAGTGTCAATCGTCCACTTACATCCGCAGCCACCACGGCGTCAGTCATGGCGCCAAGGATACCTCCGATTTCTTCCTTCTCCTCTGTCAGAGCGCGAACGGTTCGTTCTAATTCACCAGCCACATGATTGAATGTATAACCTAGTCTACCCACTTCATCCTGCGTCACAACGCGTACACGTGTGTCAAATTTCCCACGCGCCATTTCTTCGGCCGCATCAATCATCTCAATGAGAGGGCGAGACAAATTTTTCGATACGACAAACGCCAATCCAGTCGTGAGGATCGTGCCTAGAATCACCGCAAATGTGATCAGGTTTGAAATGACCTTTGAGGGGTCATCCTTTGGATCCATCATTTCCGTGATGACGAGAAACGCTTCCAAACCATGCTGCTCATTATGGATTGGCATCACAGCGTAAACCACTGTATTGGGAGACGCGTGCGGCAATAATGTAGGAACACCTGATGCAACATAAGGGTGTCCACTCAGTAAATGTTCTCGCTCAGTTGGCGTCAGGGCATCTAAAAATGTTCGAGAGCGCGCACTTTTTTGAGGTGGTGGAACGAGATCGTACTGTCCGTGCAGCGCTGTCATGATGTGCGATCCAATTTCATAAGCAAGTGTTTGATTGGGTTCGCGCTTTAACAGTTCACTGATCACCATGGCCTGACTCGTCAAATCACGACGTTGCATCATCACGACGTAGGAACTCAGAAATTGCTCTAAATACAAAGAAAGTATGGCTAGAACCATCAAAACAAGTACAATGATGGTTAACCATAACTTTAAAACCACACTGCGACGGATCACTACTCTGACACCTCAAATTTATAGCCTACACCCCACACGGTATGAATGTGCTGAGGCACTCGTTCTGACGCCCGACCCAGTTTTTCGCGAAGTCGTTTGACATGGGTATCGACCGTTCGCTGATCGCCAAAAAACTGGTAATTCCAAACGTCTTTAAGCAATTCTTCGCGGCTAAATACTTTTTCAGGTCGTTGTGCAAGATAAAGAAGCAATTCGAATTCTTTTGGCGTCAATTGAATCTCCTGATTCTCAACCAACACCTTGCGGGCGTCAATGTTAATGACAAGCCCCGGAAACGTGAGCAGGTGTCCCGCCGACGTCGCAGACGATTCGACTGGATGTCCCCCCGTGCGTCTTAAAAGCGCTTTGACGCGCATCATTAGCTCGCGCGGACTGAACGGTTTGACAACATAGTCATCAGCCCCCAGTTCAAATCCGTGTACACGGTTACTCTCATCACCTGCAGCAGTCAGCATGATAATCGGTGTATCTTTATACTGACGTATTTCCGAACATACATCGCGTCCATCCATACCAGGTAACATGAGATCGAGAATTATCAATGCGTAATCAGTTTCCAGCGCCTTGGCGAGCGCTTCTGTTCCATCCTCCGCTTCATCGACAAAAAAGAAATTTCGTTCCAGATACATTCTCACCAATCGACGAATTCGCTCTTCATCGTCCACCACGAGAATTCGCTCTTGTCCTGTATTCACGGCCTATCCTCCCAGAAGTGCAACCTATAAAGAGTTGAGTGCTTTAGTCCATACACTACAATCCAAACGAGTTATTGTGCTATGTATAGCTTACTCTAGGAAACATATGGCTGCAAATCAAATCAGTACACGGCATTCAAGGGTTGGTCACGTGAGTGACTGTGGCATGGTGAGACGACAGAGTCGATACAGCTGTCTGATCTCAGCGTCAGTCAGTTTACGCCATGAGCCTGGGCGCAAGGCAGTTAATGACAGATGCCCATACCGTGTCCTTGTCAAATCAAGCACAGGATGTCCAACCGCTTCAAACATGCGGCGCACCTGCCGATTTCGTCCTTCGTGAAGGATGAGTTCCACAACGGATGTCTTTCCATCCGTCCCAATGACATTGACGACTGCCGGCGCGGTCTTTTTCCCGTCAAGTTCTATGCCTTCAGTCAGTTGAAGCAGGTTGCGCTCCGATAAATCACCGGCTACCGTCGCCCGATAAACCTTCTCGATTTCATAGGATGGGTGCATCAGCCGGTGCGTGAGCGCTCCATCATCCGTCAAGAGTAGCGCACCTTTTGTATCATAATCGAGGCGCCCAACTGGATAGATGCGATTGGGTACACCTGAGATTAAGTCAAGCACAGTTTTGCGTCCCTGTGGATCAGTCGATGTAGTGACAACACCGCGCGGTTTATAGAGCAAGATGTACACAGGCGGCATATCACGGTGAATCGATGCACCGTCTACCTCAATGGTTTGATCCGGACGCACCTGCATGCCAAGTTCTGTGACGATGCCCCCGTCAACGCGAACGCGCCCCTGGCGAATAAGCTCTTCCGCCGCCCTGCGCGACGCGACACCCGCGTGGGCCAGCACTTTTTGAAGACGTTGTGTTTCCTTTTTCTCATCTTTTTTCACAGCGTGATCATTTCGGTCGCTGTGACGTATCGAAGATTTGTCCATATGTTTGACTTTGCCTCCCACTCACATCTGAAGCAAGTATACCGCAAGCACGGAAGCAAAGGCGCTGACCAGATCAGACAACAATCCGACTTTTACAGCATAACGCGCATTTCGTATCCCGACACTGCCAAAATACACAGTCAGTACATAAAGAGTCGTGTCGGAACTCCCCTGCATGACTGACGCCATGCGCCCAATCAACGAATCAGGTCCATGTGTCTTAAACAAGTCTGTGACAACTGCCAGTGACCCTGCGCCGGAAATTGGCCGAAGCAAAGCGAGTGGCAGGAGTTCACTCGGAAAATGAAGGCGCGCTAAAAGTGGCTGCACCGCGTGAATGAGCAACGTGAGCGCGCCTGACGAGCGAAAAATGCTGACTGCGACCATCATGGCCACCAATTGAGGAATCAAGCTGATGGATGTTCCGAATCCTTCTTTGGCGCCTTCAATAAATGCGTCAAAAAGTGGCACACGTCGCGTGATGCCGGCAACAAGAATCAATGCGAGCGCACTTGGCAACATCAGGCTTGAAAGAAAAGAGATTGCATTCATGCTGCAATGTCCATTGACCTTTGCCGTTTTCGACGCGTGCGCCTGCGGTAAAAGCGATCGAGAAAAATGGCGGCAGATGTGGCAATCAGTGTGGCAAGTATGGTGTCAAGAACGATGCCTGCCGGATCCTTGCTGTGAAATTCAAGCCGCAATCCGATCATTGTCGCCGGAATCAAGGTTAGACTGGCTGTATTTAATGCAAGCAGCGTGCACATTGCATCGGATGCCGTGTCTTTTTGTGGATTCAGTGTCTGCAGTTCTGCCATTGCTTTGAGTCCGAGGGGCGTTGCCGCATTCCCGAGCCCAAGAATGTTTGCACTCATATTTGCAATCAAAGATCCCATGGCCGGATGATCGACTGGAACAGAAGGATACAGCCACTTCGCAAAAGGTCGAACCACCCGCGCGACAGTTCTGATCAATCCTGACCGTTCTGCAATCTGCATCATGCCTAGCCAGAAACTGATGATGCTGATGAGTCCGAACGAAACAATCACGGCATCTCTTGCCCCATTAAAAAGTCCCTGCGTCAAGGCGTCCATGCGCCCTGTCACAGCTGCGACGACAATGCCAGAAAGCATTAGAAAACCCCATATGAAATTCATCACGGTGGATTCTCCCCTCCCAAGGATCCCCAAAAACGTGAAGCGATTGGAATTATGAGCGATGAAACAGGCTGCGCAACCACCCGATGAATCCAGTACCTTTCACATCGCTGTCAGTCTTGAGCACAGCAGAACCAATCCGCGCACCGTGAAACATGTAATCAACCGTACCCACTACCTGGTTTTTTCGAATCGGAGCTAAAAGTGTGCGCGCAGCATGCACAACAAAGCGCACATCCTGATGTTCGCTTTGTTTGAGGGGATAGGTTGCATTTCCGACTGCGTGCGCCGCAACCGTTGCCGCATCACCGTAGCGAACGGGAATCCGCACCGTTTGCGCAAACTGTTCGGCAAGCGGTTTGCGCTCAAAAGCCGTGAGTCCGTATCGCAAAAGTCGAAGCGAGTCAACCCAGTCATTCCCGTCACGCAGCACAATAAGTGCGACTTGATGACCGTCTTTGGTCATGGAAGATGCAAGACATCGACCTGCTTTTTTGGTGTAGCCTGTCTTGACACCATCTGCCTCTGACATGAATAAAAGCTTGTTTTTGTTCTTCATTTTTCGATCCCACGGTTGGTTTGGCCAAGGCATCGTAAAATATTTTGTTCGCACGATCGCGCGAAATGTTGGATTGTGAAGCGCTGCTGCCGTCATGAGCGCCATGTCGTGAGCCGTCGAGTAGTGTTCGGGATGATCAAGCCCGTTTGGATTGACAAAATGGCTATGCTTGGCGCCTGCTTTTTGCGCCTCTTTATTCATCATCGTCGCGAAGCGATCTACCGAACCGGCAACCCCTTCTGCAATCGCAACGGCAGAGTCATTTCCACTGCGCAGCATCAACGCGTACGTTAGATTACGGATCGTCTGCTTTTCGCCTTCGACAAGATAGACAGATGAACCTTCTTGACGTACCGCGTTTCGCGAGACGGTTACCGTTTGATTAAATTTAGGAGAGCGCACCGCGATCCAGGCTGTGATGATTTTTGTCAAACTGGCGATTCTCATTCTGCGATTGCCTAGTTTTTCATAAAGAAATCGTCCAGAGTCAACATCGATCAGCGCAGCCGTTTCGGCGCTATTTTCCGTTCCCGGTTGAATCTGTTGTACACGTTGGATATGTTTTCTCATCCGTCTTGCATCCGCATGCTGATCAAACAACACATCTGTGAAAACGGACGATGACGTGCAAACCAGAATGGCCAGGAACGCAATTCGTTTACACATTACTCTATGAGTTGACTTGTCCAAGTAGACACACCTCGAATGAAAATCAGCCTTTTGCGAACGTCTTGCATCATACCTCCGTCTCTTTTGCAACGCGACTCTCCCGACGTGAAATCGCATAGGCTTCCAGTCTGTCCAACATTTGCGGCGCAAGATCAATCAGGCGGTCATACAACTGATTGCCCGGTTCTGCAGAGAGCAGTTTCACCTGACCATTGCCTACAATCAGAAATCCCATTGGCTGGATGGAGACGCCACCTCCTGCACCACCGCCAAACGGTTGATTGCTGTCACTCACGGCAACCGCCTCACGTCTTGTGCGAATCTGACTGCCGCCTGCGGCAAATCCAAACCCGACGCGGCTGACAGGAAGAATCACACTGCCATCAGGAGTTTCAACTGGATCTCCAATGATGGTATTGACATCAACCATGGTTTTTAAGTTTTCCATTGCCGTTTGCATGAGAGATTGAATCGGATGTTCGGACACGTGAGATCCCTTCTTTCACCAGAGAGACTAAACGAACAGCTACCACGCTAGCTTGACCGAGTGACACTCTGACTATGCAGGTGATCTCACTCTCAAAGGTTTGCTGATTGTAAAGGGGGGTGATATCAAGGGTAATGTCAGTGGTAAAACGCATCATTCCTGAAAGAATTCCCATAAGCCCACCCTTTAATATCCAAAATCCACCGACCGCGGTAGCTGTCTCTGCCGCGTTGGAAAGGCCAATGGAGGATTTCCACTCAAAACGCTTAATCAAAAGAGGCCGAATCACCTTTTTTAGGCGCGGCAATGTATCTTCCAGAATATCCATCTGTTCTTTGAAGCTGTGAATCTTATCAAGGATTTCTTCATATCCGATTGGCTTTTTCGCTGCGTGCGGAACTTCTTTCATGAATTGGTCGGAAACAGGCACTTTGCGTTTTGATTTGCGGTGCTTGAGCGGTAAAAGTTTAAATCGAATGCCGGCAATGACGACTTGGACGCTCACATGAGTTTCACGCATATGGAGCGCGGCGCTCACCTCAACGCGTATCGGGAGAGTGATGAGGATAAGGAGCATAAGCAGTGCAATGACGAACCACAGCATGATGGTCACCTACCCATGAACGGAATCTTATCTCATTCCGTCCAAAAACATCCTTGATGTTCAGGTAAGTTTGTCCATCGTAGAGGGTTCCTATTCTTCTCGCACTGCTGCAGTTTCGTCTAGGATTCCATTCGCAATCTCTAATGGTGGGAGTTGATCAGGGGAGGTGAGACCGAAATGATCGAGAAAGAGACGGGTTGTCCCATACAAAAATGGTCGCCCTGGGCCATCTGCACGCCCCATCTCTTCAATCAGGCCGCGCGCAAGAAGGGTTCCGATAGCGCGCTCACTCTTGACGCCGCGAAGCGCCTCGATCATCGAGCGTGTGAGCGGCTGACGATAGGCAATGATCGCGAGCGTTTCGAGTGCCGCCTGCGAGAGTCCTGGTTGCGGCGGTGTCTCGGCAAGACGTGAAAGGTAGGGTGAGAGCGCTTTGTGGGTAACAAGCTGCCAGGTATCCGCCGTTTTTAGACATGTCAGCATGCGCATAGACTCTTCTTGTAGTGTGGCGAGTCGATTGCACAATTCTGGTACAAGCGATTCAGAGACAAGCAGTCCTTTGGCAATAGCCTTTGCCGTCAACCCTTCTGTTCCCGCGGCAAAAAGCAATCCTTCCAAAAGGTTAAGAAGGCGAACCTCCTCCTCTTTCGCGAGTTCATCCCACTGCTCTTGGGTGCCGATATAGAACTCCTGTGTCATCGAACCTTCTTCATTTTTTTCGTCTAAAGCGTAATCCGTTCGATCCATATCTCGGAAAAGAGTCCCTCCTGACGGCATGTTACCTGCTGGTTTCGAATCAATTCGAGAAGCGCAAGGAATGATGTCACGATTTCCCGCGGATGATCGATCATCAAAAGTGACGAAAAGGTCGCAGGTGAATCTCGCAACATGCGCAAAATCCGCCTCATTCGCTCAGGAATGGTCTCTCGCTCACGGACAACGCGAACATCTCGCTCCTTCGGAATGCGCGCAAGTACCTTTTCAAATGCCGCCATCAACTGTTCGGCAGACACCAAAAGCTGTGGCGGATCACATCGCTCCGTTTTATACGCATCAAGATTCATCGGCATCCTCCCGACAGACAGCGCGCGTTCACCCTCCATTTCTTTGAGCACACGCGCTACCTCTTTAAAAGCCCTGTATTCAAGAAGGCGCTCGGTGAGTGCGCGCTCTGAGGCGATTGCATCGATCTCCTCATCTTCCTCGGCAGGCGCTTCTTGACGCGGCAAAAGTGCACGCGCTTTTAGCGCGACAAGTGATGCCGCCATGACCAAAAATTCACTGGCCACCTCAAGCTGTGCGTCAAGTCGGTCTTTTAGTACGCGGATGTATTGATCCGTAATCAACGCGATGGGGATCTGATAAATGTCGATCTCATGCTTTTCAATTAAATGCCAAAGCAAATCAAGCGGGCCCTCAAACGAATCAAGCGTTACGTGAATGGGATGCTGTTCCATCAGAAATTCCGAAACCACGCATTCAAGACAAATTGCGTGGTCGTGCTGATCACGGTTGTGCCAAGCGGGCTGATCAAGAAAATGAGCAGAATGATCATTCCAAATCGCTCGAAAGACGCCGTCTTAAGATACATTCTGCGCGGCATGAGATGGTGAAGAATTTGCCATCCGTCAAGCGGCGGAATCGGAATCAGATTAAAGATGGCAAGCGCCACGTTCAACTGCATCATATAAAGAAAGAGCAAGAATACAAATTGACCCAATCCCGTCATATAGGCAGAACTCGTCAGCATATTGAAACTGATCATGACGATCCCACTGATCAATGCCAGAAAAAGATTCATGAGTGGACCTGCGAGCGCAATAAAAATGATACTGAGCCGAACATTTCCGCGAATTCTGCGCGGATCAAAGACAACGGGACGCGCCCAACCAAACCCGGCAAAGATGACGACGAGAAACCCGATGAGATCGAGGTGTACCAGCGGGTTAAGCGTGAGACGACCCTGTCGTTTGGCTGTATCATCCCCCACGAGAAAAGCCGCCAGCGCATGTCCAAACTCGTGAAAAGAGAGTCCCACGACAAACGCGATGAGAATAAAGATCATGTTATGACTCAAAAGCAGCAAGTGATCTCCTCCTCTTATCGTATCGGCCAAGCGCTTCTGTGTGCGGCGGTGTCGATCGCCTTGATTCTTGTCGGTAATGCATCTCGAAAGGGGCCGTAGACGTCAGGGTTTTGCGCAATTTCGGCGCGTGCCCGCGCGCGCAGGCTCTCCACAGACGGAATGAACGCCGGCATCTTAATGGCATAAAGCAAAAGATTGTGTTCAGAAAATGGAAGAATTCCTACGTCAATGCGAAAGGTCGGCCCGACCGTGCGCGACAATTCACGACAAAGTTTATGATAACGCGAAGAGCTTTTACCAAGGGTCGTCATGATCGCGTTGATCGCAAGCACACCACCTGGGATCAACAGGTCTGCCAGTTGCTTTAAAAAAGTTTCTTGAAGCATTCCGCTCGGCGTATCTTCTTGATAGTATGCGTCAAGAAAGATCAAATCATAGGACGGATCCAATTGATCAAGGCAGGTGCGCGCATCTGCTTCAATGAGTTGAACGGTTTCGCGCGACAGCCCAAAATACCGCTCTGCCACGTAAAGAACCATTCCGTCAAGCTCAATGCCTGTCAAATTTGCCGCTTTGTGTCTCCAGTGGATATGGTTGAGTGCAGTTCCCGTACCGACACCAATAGAGAGAAAGTTTTCTACTGTCGGCAGCCATGCCGTATGAAGAGAAAACGCCTGTTGATACGGAAAATAGAGTCGCTTTGGCTGATCAAGCACGCATGCCCCTTGCCAGCCGGCTGACGCATCGCCAAAGCGCAAAAAGCGTACGTTTTGCCGCTCTCCGACGCACACGGTTTGAAAGGTTGACTCTTGACGAAATAAAATTTTCGTCAACTCACGCAAGGCTCCTCAACAAATTGGCCATCTCAATGGCGGCGACAGCCGCATCCCAACCCTTATTGCCCGCTTTTGTTCCCGCGCGCTCAATTGCCTGTTCAATGGTATCCGTCGTGAGAACGCCAAAGATAATCGGCACGCCTGTTGCGAGCGATGAGGATGCGACGCCTTTTGCTGTCTCTGATGCGACATAGTCAAAGTGCGGCGTTGATCCGCGAATCACTGCGCCTAGCGTGACGACTGCATCATAGCGCCCGGTCTCCGCCATTCGTTTTGCCACGAGCGAGATTTCAAACGCACCTGGCACGAACGCAACGTCCACATCCGCTTCGGCAATACCGTGGCGCGCAAACGCGTCTTGCGCGCCTGCGAGCAAGCGAAGAGAAATCAGATCATTAAAACGCCCAACCACCACAGCCATTCGTAGGCCCTGGCCAACGAGATGCCCTTCAAATTGACGACCCATATCTAAACCCCCGTCTTACATATTGAGCAAATGCCCAAGCTTCGATTTTTTTGTCGCTAAATACTGCGCGTTGTGCTGGCCCGCGTTCATTTGAATTGGAACCCGTTCAACAACGCTCAACCCATAACCTGAGAGTCCACTGATTTTGCGCGGATTGTTTGTGAGAAGACGCATTTCTCGCACGCCTAGGTCCTCAAGAATCTGCGCGCCGATGCCATAATCTCTCAAATCAGGCGCAAATCCAAGTTTTTGGTTTGCCTCGACGGTGTCAAACCCCTGCTCTTGCAGTTCATAAGCGCGAATTTTATTGATCAGCCCAATGCCTCTGCCTTCTTGGCGCATATAGAGAAGTACGCCTGCGCCTTCTTGTGCGATGGTTTCAAGCGCAGCGTGCAGTTGTGGACCGCAGTCACAACGATGGGATCCAAAAACGTCACCTGTCAAACACTCCGAATGCACACGCACAAGTGTAGGATCATCGGGATTGATTTCGCCCATGACCAAGGCGACATGTTCTTTTTGATCTAACGAATTGGCGTATACGTAAATTTTAAAATCGCCGTACGTTGTGGGCAATAGCGCTTCTGCCTCACGTGTGACAAGTTTTTCGACACGCTTTCGATACGCAATGAGATCTGCAATTGTGATCATGCGCAGGCCGAATTCCTCTGCAATCTCTGACAAGTCATGCACACGCGCCATCGTGCCATCCTGCTTCAATACCTCACAGATCACGCCAACCGGCTTCGCGCCGCAAAGTCTTGCAAGATCCACGGCAGCCTCAGTGTGCCCCGCTCTACGCAACACACCACCCTCTTTTGCGACGAGCGGGAACAAGTGTCCGGGACGGCGAAAATCCTCTGGTCTACTCGCTTCAGAGAGGAGCGCCTGCACCGTCTGTGCGCGTTCATAGGCCGAGATTCCAGTGGTCGTACTCACGTGATCCACTGAGATGGTGAATGCAGTGCCATGCAGATCGCTGTTTTTCTCTACCATGGGATGCAAATCAAGCGTCTTTGCGTGCGACAGTTCAATCGGCACACACACAAGACCGCGACCATGTGTGATCATGAAGTTGATGACCTCTGGTGTCGCATGCTCTGCGAGTGCGACAAAGTCACCTTCATTTTCTCGATCCTCATCGTCCACCACGATAACGACTTCTCCGCGCGCAAGCGCCGCGAGCGCAGATTCAATTGGAGAAAACATGGATCTCCACTCCCTTTGGGCTTGGCTCTAATCTGACATTGCTAGTAACCGTATTGCTGCAACTTTGCAAACGTTAAGCCCGTATGCATGTCGCCATTTTTCGTGGATAACAGGCGTTCTACATATTTGCCCAATACGTCAACCTCAAGATTAACTGGTTGTCCAATCGCAAAGTCCTCAGCGGTCGACTCCCCTGCAGTGTGAGGAATCACAGAGACGCGAAAGGACACATCCGAAACATCCATGACCGTCAGGCTGATACCGTCCACGGCGATCGAACCTTTCTCTACAATATACCTCATGATTTCTGATTGCGCTTGAATTGTGATGACACGCGCATTCTCATCCGGGAGAATCTGGCGTATTTGGCCAACTGCGTCGACATGCCCCGCCACAATGTGACCGCCAAATCGACCATCTGCGCGCAAGGCGCGCTCCAGATTGACGCGTGATCCAGGTTGAAGACGCTGTAGTGTAGAACGCGCCACAGTCTCCGGCACAACATCCACGGTAAAACGATCATTCCAGCGATTCGTCACAGTCAAACAGACACCATTCACCGCAATGCTGTCACCTGTCTTTGCATCCTCAAGAACGCGTTTTGCGGCAATCGTAAGCAGGAGTGAGCGTCCCTTTCGCTCAATCTGGTGAATGCGCCCTACCTCTTCGATAAGTCCTGTGAACATCGTGTACCTCCATGAGCGTCATCCCATTTGTTAACACAATAAATATTATGTATACTTCAAAGAACCCCTCGTCAACACATCACTCCCGAATACTTCAACCCTTGGGTTTTCGATTGTAACGGCAGAACGCAAGGATGCGATCGAAAGTTTGCCAAGTGCCGGCATCCCCTGTCCGAGAATGAGCGGCGCGTGAAACCACCACAGTTCGGTCGCGAGTTGTTCTTTGATGAGTGCGGCTGCAATGGAGGATCCGCCTTCGATGAGTACATGCACAAAGCCCAGATCCACCAATTTGTGAAGCATAGCTCTCATCGTAAGTGTTTCGCGTGATCCGATGACAGTGACATGGACACCGTGTGCACGCAGTTCGCGAATGCGCTCTGACGATGCTTCTTCACTGACTAATGCGTGGGTAACTGCTGCCCCGTCCGAGACCATGTGCGCATTGATTGGCAAACGGGCCATTCGGTCAAAAACAACGCGCGCCGGCTGCCTGAATTCACCCTCTAGCCGCACAGTGAGCCTTGGGTCATCTGCAAGTACCGTTCCGATCCCTACACAGACGGCATCCACCTGTGCACGCAAGCGGTGGACAGCAGCCCGCGCCGCATCCCCTGTCATGTACAAGCTCTCACCAGAAGATGTCGCCAGGTAGCCGTCGAGTGTTGTCGCCAATTTTAGTGTAACATAAGGAAGCCCCGTAGCCTTGACATGGAGATAAGGGCGAAGCAATTCCTCGGTTTGTGCGTGCCTACACCCCACTTCCACTGCGATTCCCGCTTCTCTCATGCGGGAAATTCCTAGCCCCGCCACGCGCGGATCCGGATCCTCCAGCGCAACGACAACGCGGGCGATTCCAGCCCGAATGACCGCATCGGCGCACGGCGGCGTCTTTCCCACATGTGCGCATGGTTCTAGCGTAACATACAGCGTCGCACCGCGCGCACGTTCCCCCGCCATTTTGAGGGCGTGAACTTCAGCGTGCGATTCACCCGCTTTGAGGTGAGAACCCAATCCGATCAACTGACCATCAGCGACAAGGACCGCCCCAACTTGTGGATTGGGGTGTGTTTGCCCACGTGTCGCACGCGCGAGTGTCAGTGCCAGATCCATCCACTGCAGATCTGTCGAGCTCCATTCGATCACGATGTTCCTCCTGCGTGACAAACGTTTTTCTCTAGTTTACAAAGTATACAAACGAGCTTTCCCGCTTGTAAAGCAGAAAAGACATGCACAGAACTCATTGCGACGACCAAAAGAAGGCGCCCGCACCAAGACATGGTGTTCCGGGCGCCTCATTAACCGTAATGAAAAGACCACTAATAGGCTTGTGCAATTGCGCGCGGTTGGCGTATACGGCGCACAAAAGACGACACATAGGGCAACATCGGTGTCACAAAACCCACCATACCCCGAAACATCCCAAAAAAGCGTGCGATGCGAGGTACCCACGCGAGGATTGTCAGCACAACATCCCCTCCTCATCGCACAGTGTATGCTGCGCGGTGAGAGTGTGGAGCGACGGACGCCTAAAGATCTAATGTGCATACATCGGCATACGTTTCGCGGCGAATCACAAGGCGCGCCTCGCCACGTTCGACAAATACCACTGCCGGGCGAGGGAGCCGATTATAGTTGCTCGCCATTGAGTAATTATAGGCACCTGTGCATGAGACTGCGAGCAAATCACCCGGCTGCGGCTGCGCGAGTAAAGCGTCCCATAATATCATATCTCCGCTCTCGCAGCACTTGCCCGCGACAGAAACCGTCATCGTCGGTTCATCAAGCATGCGATTGGCGATGCTTGCCTCGTAAACCGCTCCATACAATGCAAGGCGCGGATTGTCTGTCATGCCACCGTCTATCGCGATATAGTCACGCACATTCGGCACGGACTTGCGGCTTCCGACACGATAGATCGTCGTGCCCGCTTCTGCGACAATGCTGCGTCCGGGTTCAACTATGAGCTTTGGAAGCGCAAGCCCCACGCGCTCAAACGCACGCTTGGCACCTTCAATAAGTCCTTTTACCGCTTCCTCTAAAGGTGGCAAATGATCTTCTTTTGTATAGCGGATTCCAAGACCACCACCCATGTTGAACCATTCCAGTGTGTCACAATTTACTTTGGTGCGCGAAAAGAGCTCAGCCATGCGCTCGCTTGCAACATGAAACCCTTCTGCCTCAAAAATCTGTGAGCCGATATGCATATGCAGGCCAATCAGTGTAAGGCGAGGTTGTCGAAGCACGACATTCACTGCTTGATCCGCCTGGCCACTGAACAAATCAAAGCCAAACTTTGAGTCCTGAGTACCTGTCGTAATGAATTCGTGCGTATGCGCATCGACACCTGGGGTGACACGTAACACGATTTGCATAGCCGTGTTATGTTTGTCAAGGATTTCAACCAATCGATTGATTTCATCAAAATTGTCAATGACAATATGGTGAATACCAGATGAAACAGCATATTCGAGTTCATCAGATGTTTTA
Source organism: Ferroacidibacillus organovorans (assembly GCF_001516615.1). Taxonomy (GTDB): domain Bacteria; phylum Bacillota; class Bacilli; order Alicyclobacillales; family SLC66; genus Ferroacidibacillus; species Ferroacidibacillus ferrooxidans_B. Next base: position 21,185 of record NZ_LPVJ01000031.1, read on the forward strand.
TTGTTTCCATGCATATAGATTCGACCTGCAGGGAAATTGGCAGCCAGCGCAGTGTACAGCTCGCCGCCTGATACGACATCGAGCCACATGGCTTCATCATCAGCCAGCCGGCACATCGCTTTGCAAGAAAAAGCTTTACTGGCATACGCCAACGCATACGGCACTTGAAAGAATTGAAATGCATTTCGGTACGCCTGAATGCGCTCTCGAATCTGCGCGACATCATAAATGATTAAAGGTGTCCCGTATGTTTTTGCGAGGTCATCGACCGCGCACCCGCCAATTTCAAGAACTCCTTTTTGATTCACCCTGCTCGTTCCATTCAACTCCATCGCACGTCTCTCCTGCCTGCATTTTTATGCACTTTTATTGCATCTAAACAACAATGATAACATTGCTAGATTTGATTCACAAGAACGTAGGAGCAAGTGCGTGTGGACGGGCGCAATCAAGTTCGATGATGATCCGCAATGCTTCCCTCGTAATCGGGCAGCCTCTGCGAAAATGATCAGCTCCCCGCATTTTCCCTATGTCCCCGATCCCCACGAGAATCGGAGAGTGGATCTTTCGAAGAATATCGACGGTATCGCCAAACAACACCTTCCTCTTGCTGCGTAATCGATATCCATTTTTATTGACTGCCGCATCAACAATCCGACCGTTTCGATCCACAGAAAAGTCAACTTTTGCACCGCGTACATAGCGGGTGTCACTGGCAACTGCCAGAATTCCAATAACAGTAATCCGGTGATCAAGGCAAAGAGCCTTGATCACATTCTCGCCGGGCCCCTGTCCACGCGATCCGTTATCATCCACCATGACAATGACCGGATCGTGAGGCGTCATGAGGATAAAGCGTATGACATCCTCACCATCAAGAGGTGTCGGATGACCGCCGGAACGAGAAATGACTCTCGCCCCGAGCTCTTTTGCCACATCCTCAAGAGCCCTTTGCGCGACGATATCTCCATCCGTGACAAGAATGACTCTCCTTTTATTCATCAGCGAATCCTCACTAACCGCGTGCGCGAAATACGAGGGTTGACAAAAATCCAAAGAGAATTGCCGCTGAAATCCCGGCGCTTGTCACTTCAAAGATGCCTGTCACAAGACCCAGCCAACCGTAATGCCGCGTCTCTTCTATAGCGCCGTGAACCAGTGAACTGCCAAATGATGTGATAGGAACCGTTGCTCCTGCCCCGGCAAAGCGTATCAGTGGATCATACCAGCCAAGCCCTTCAAGAACAGCTCCTGCGACGACAAAAATGACCATAACATGCGCAGGTGTCAAATGAGTTAAATCAAACAACAATTGACCGATGGCACAAATGATACCGCCGACAAAAAAAGCTGCAAGAAAAAGCATCAGGGTCCCCATCGAAACAACCTCCTTTGTCACCCTTCAAATGTAACTGCATGAGCAATACACGGTATCGTATCACCTTGTTGGGCCGTGAGCGGAGACAGCAAGGCGCCCGTTGCGATGACCATGATTCGTTTGTTTTTTCCTTCTTGTATTTTTTTTAACAGATAGGAAAGTGTCACCACGGTGCAGCATCCCGGCCCGCTTCCGCCAGAGAAGACTTCAGGCTGTTGTGCGTCATAGAGGAGAATGCCGCAATCCGTAAATTGATGACCAGGGTCAATCCCCTGTTCAAGCAACATTTGGCGTGCAAGTGGGTGGCCCACACGTCCAAGATCACCCGTTGCAATCCAATCATAATCAAGCGTTGTGCGCCCTGTATCTTGAAGATGCGCACGCAGAGTATCTACAGCAGCAGGCGCCATGGCGGCACCCATTTCCCACGGATTAGAGATCCCAAGATCAATCACGCGCCCGACCGTCGCCTCTGTGATCGCAGGGCCCTCACCCTGCGCCGCAATCACCGCTGCGCCTGCAGCCGTTGCTGTACAATGCGCTGTTTGTGGTTTTTGCCCACCGTATTCCGTGGGATAGCGAAAAATCCGCTCTGCAGTGCTGTTATGACTGCTCGCACCCACCAGAACCCTTTCGCCATTTTGAGAATCGACAAGCAGTGCCGCCAACGCAAATGCCTCCATAATCGTTGCACATGCGCTGAAAACGCCTAGATGTGGTCTGCTGTGCGTCCGAGCGGAAAAACTGGCACTGATGTTTTGTGCCAAGAGATCTCCTGCGATGACATAAGAAATGTCATTCATGGAGCAATTAGAATGTTTGACAGCGAGCCTTTGCGCGCGCTCAAACATGACACGCTCCGCCTTTTCAAAACTTGGTTCCCCAAAATACGCATCGCGCTCGATTGCGTCAAATGATGAGCCGAGCGGTCCATCTCCTTCTTTCGCACCTACAATAGAAGCGGAGCCCGTAATGCGGGGACGAGATGGAAATCTCCACGTCTGTCTACCTGTTTGCATCGACAACATCCTCCTCTTGGCGCTATCCGTGCAACCTTATAAACGCATACGCGATAAATGCAACGACAAACGCTGCCACGACGCCAAATACGATGACAGGTCCCGCAATTTTAAACATGTTTGTCCCAACGCCTACAACGTATCCTTCTGTTTTATGTTCCAGCGCGGCGGCAGCGATTGAGTTTGCAAAACCCGTAACTGGAACTGCGGTACCTGCCCCCGCGTATTGCGAAATTTTATCGTACACGCCAAATCCGGTTAAAATGACCGCCAACAGAATCATGATTGCGACGGTTGGATTACCCGCAGTTTTTTCCGAGAAATGAAAGATGTGCACGAAAAATTCTTCAACGCATTCCCCGATGAGACAGATCAGCCCTCCTACCCAAAACGCACGCAGCACATTACGAAGCACGGGCTTTGCAGGACGCATCGAATCAACCAGCGCTGTGTACGACTTTCTTGATGGACCGGATGAAACACTCATGCAAGCACCCCTTACCCCACTTTTATATCGCGTACATTATCGTGTCCCAAACGGAGATGATCTAGTGACGAATTGATTCAATGTCGACATCTGCCACAGGCAACTGACGCAAAAAAACCCACACGTTGGGTGTGGGAAAAATCTGGTTTCATAGTGTAAGATCAAAGCGGCTCGTCCAGGCTGTCTTTAATCGATTGTAAAATTCTTTTTTCCAGACGCGACACTTGAACTTGAGAAATTCTTAGCATGTCAGCCACTTCTGACTGAGTCTTATCGCGGAAAAAGCGCATGTAAACGATGAGTCTTTCACGTTCGGGAAGACGGGTCAGCGCGTCGTGCAGTGCCAGACGATCAAACCACTTGTCTTGTTCCATATCTGCGATCTGATCCATTAAATAAATAGGATCACCATCGTTTTCAAACACAGTATCGTGGATGGAGGCAGGCACGCGAATAGCCTCTTGTGCCAGCACGACCTCGGCTGGAGTAAGGCCCATCGCTTCTGCCACTTCATTGATCTGTGGCTGCCTTCCAAACTGTTTCATCAGGTCTTCGCGAACGCGTCGGATATGCCGAGCCGTTTCTTTGACAGATCGACTGACTTTGAGTGAACTGTCATCGCGCAAAAAACGTTGAATTTCACCAATGATCATCGGCACTGCATACGTCGAAAATTTAACGTCATACTGCAGGTCAAATTTGTCAATTGCTTTGAGCAGCCCGATACATCCGATTTGAAACAAATCGTCAGGGTCATAACCACGCCCTAAAAAACGCTGCACAACTGACCAGACAAGGCGCTGGTTATTGACCACAAGCTCATCGCGCGCTGCCTCATTGCCAGCATGACTCTCCTCAATGAGCCATCTTACTCGCTCATCGGACAGTTTCGGGAAATCCCGTGCCAGTCCGTGCTCCATGGATTACACCTCAAAGCGAGCCGCACCGTGAGGGGCCCGTATGATTTTTTTCATGTGCACGAGTGTTCCGCGATTGGGGGCGGACTCAATGGTCATCTCGTCCATGAATGACTCCATGATCGTAAACCCCATCCCTGATCGCTCTAGATCAGGCCGTGTTGTAAAAAGCGGTTGGCGCGCTTCATCAATATCTTCCATCCCTTTGCCGTGATCTTCAATGGTAAGCTCCATTGTATATCCCATAATTTTACAACGCAAGTAAACATCCCCAGAATTCTCGGCGTATCCGTGTATGATCGCATTCGTGACCGCTTCAGAGACAACGGTTTTTACTTCAGTCAATTCTTCCATCGTTGGGTTGAGTTGTGAAATGAATGCGGCAACGGCAACGCGGGCAAACGATTCATTCTCAGAGATCGCTGAGAATTGAATGGACATTTCGTTTTGAGGTTTCATTGCATCTCCTCCTTCAGGGCACGTACAGCCGCATCGCGGGTTTGATAAACGTTCATGATTTTATTTATGCCAGATATTTCAAAGAGCCGACCCACCGACTTTGATACACCTGCTACGCTCATCTTTCCATTTTTCGCTGTGATTTTTTTATACCTTCCAAGGATGACGCCAAGTCCTGCGCTATCCATGAACGTCACACCGCTCAAGTCAAGCACAAGGCATGGGACGCGCATATCGAGGAGTTTTTGATCCAGCAAGTCCCTCACTACGGCAGCCTCATGATCATCCAGTTCACCCTCAAGCGCCGCGACAATAATTGAACCGCGATGGGTCTGCCTAAAATCGACTCTCATCCATTCTCAGTCTCCCTCCGCAAAACAGCTGAATCAATTAAGCGTGAGAGCTAAGTTACCACGCATCAGGTAACGACTTCACGTCGATTAAGCTGTTCGCCCTAAGACATGGAAGTTCCTGCCTGTCGACAAAACTAGTGTGCGATCGACATAATACAACCGGGCATCCTTGTGTGATGCGCTTCTCAATATTAATTGAGACCAAACCCTATATTCAGATTATGCTATACTCCTATTAAAATCGCCAAGAGGGACGGATGACAAATGACAAAAGAACCCATGACACTCGGTGAAAAAATACGGGCATTGCGCATTGCCAAAGGGCTGACCCAAGGTGAACTCGCAGGTCGTGAGATTACACCTGGACTTATTAGCCAAATAGAATCGGATCGCGTAGCGCCATCGGATCGTGTGGTCAATCTCTTGACAAAGGCGCTTGATGTTGACCCGAGTGAGCTGCTTTCAGAGATTGAATTGCGTCATCGGCAGACGCAGTTGTTAAGAGACGCGCGCGATCTGCTTGATCGCAGCGCGCCACACGCCGCAAAACCACTTCTTGACATCCTCACTGCCGCACGCATCTCCTATGTGGCAAAAACAGAACTGGATCTCGAAATGGCTCGACTGCATGAACAGATGGGCATGTTTAAAGATGCGGAGATGCTGTATGAACGCGTTTCTGCGCGCGCCTTGGTTCATCATGAATGGTTGGTTGGCGCAAGCAGTCTCAATCGCCAGGGTGAACTTCATCTCGCGAATAACCGATATATTCTCGCGTATCACTGTTTTTTACAAGCGCTGTGGTATCTTGATCAATCCGCCCAACCTCTACCACAGGCCGTTTTTACAACGCGCAAAAATCTGAGTATAACTGCGTATCGCCTCGGTAATACGGAACAGTCTTTTGACTATGCATTCTCTGCGTTCTCAGATGTAAAATCGAGTGGATCGCGCGTAGATTGCGCAGAGCTGTGTCATCTATTGAGTGTTTTATCCATGGAGAAAAAAGAAGGAGAACAGGCGTTCAACTATGCGAAGAAAGCGATTGATATCTACAGTTCGTTGGGGCAAACGTATGCGCTCACGGATGCATGCATGAATCTTGCCATCATTCAACGCGAACGCGGTTTTTCACAGGAGGCCGTATCGCTTCTTCCACAGCTGATTACCGATTATCACAAACAGGGGCGCATGGATGCATTAAGCAACGCGTGGAGCGAGCGTGCACAATGCGAAATCAGTCTCGCGCAGTACGACGATGCGACGCGCAGCATAGAGCGTGCATATACCCTATCCAGAGAAGAATCTCCTGAACGCGCGGAAGCCTTGAGGGTGCAAGGGCTCTTGTTTCGCGCTACAGGGCAGTATGACGCCGCATTTCAGGCCCTGCAGAACGCAACGACACGGTATGAGTCGCTTCAGTTGTTGAACTCTGCCGTCGCCACACTCGAAACTATGAAAGATATGATACTCAGGCGGGAAAAAGAGGACGATCTGCTCGTAGTTGACGAACTGATCGCCCGCTTCTCACTCACCTTAAAACAGCGCTTGCGCATTACTGAAATGAGCGCTTTGCCCCCAGCGAAAAGACATGTTTGAAGGTGCGGCCTAGCATCTCGAACCAAGTCACCTTCTTAACGTCTGCGATGGCAATCAGCGGGACTTGAAGTACTGGTTTGTGGTTTATCATCACGCGAATCGTGCCGGCAACTTGACCTTTTGCAACAGGCGCCACAAGAGGATGCACCTCACTGACGACGGAGCCAATTTCTTGGCCCGTCGTGCGATTGAGCAAGACACCGACAGGCCGGGCTGCAGTAACAGCGATTGCTTGAAGTTCACCTCGAGAAACAGGAACGAGTGTAACAACCTGTCCCTTTTTGTACGCCATTTTTATACCATAGTGACTAAAAGCATAATTCATCATGGCCGTGATCTCTGCGTTTCGTTCTTTTGCGGTTGGAGCGCCAAGGACAACGGCGATCAACCGAAAATGATCCCGCTTGGCACTTGCAGCGAGGCAATAGCGAGCTTCGGCTGTAAATCCTGTCTTAATACCATCCATACCAGTGTAAAAACGAATCAACTTGTTCGTGTTGACTAACCAAAAAGGTTTTCCTGAACCTTGTCGCAGATGATCTTGATAACGTCCTGTATACTGAGTGATGGATTCATGTGCCATAAGTTCCCTGGAGAGAACGGCGAGATCAAATGCAGAAGAATAATGCCCTTTTGCCGGCAAACCGTTCGCATTGACAAAGTGGGTATTATGCAAACCAAGCTGCCTCGCCCGTTGGTTCATAAGTGTTACGAATGAGCCCTCTGAACCGGCAATTTGCTCTGCGATCGCCACCGCTGCATCATTTCCTGAAGCCAGCGCAATCCCTTTCATCAACTCGTGCACCGTCATCGTTTCCCCAGGTTCAAGATAAATCTGGGAACCGCCCATGCTGGCGGCGTAGTCTGACGTGCGCACCTTGTCCTGAAAATGAAGTTGTTTTCGCTCGATTGCTTCCATAACCAGGAGCATCGTCGCAATTTTTGTGACACTTGCAATCGGCAATCGCTCATGCTCATTTTTTGCGTAGAACACCGTTCCTGTCATTGCATCCATCAATACGGCTGATTTTGCTTGTGGCGCGAGATCAGGCATCGGCTCTGCACGCTGCGTAACCATGATCTCCTGATTGGACGTACTTGCATATGCATGGCCAAACGGCAATGCACTTAATGGGAACACCAAACTGAACACGATTCCGATCCATTTGCGAAGCATTGTAAACGCCTCCCTTTGAACCCCAAAACAAACGCCTTGGGAACGTTCAACATCGATAGGCGTAGTGTGTGCTTCTCACATGACTCTTATCCGAGCGCACGGATCTCATCGAGAATCAACGAACGTTTGGCGAGCGCGTCAGGAGATGTCTCCATCCACACGGCTAACTGTTTGGCCGCGCGGTCAGCATCGTCCTCGGTCGCCGCGTGAATCTCTGCAAACAAATCGCCCTCCCGAACGCTGTCACCCGTTTTTTTATAGAGGACAAGCCCTACGCGATGATCAATCAGAGACGCTTTCTCTTCTCTCCCTGCCCCCAATTGCATGGCGATCATGCCAAGCGCACGCGCAGGAATATTCGTCAAATAACCGGATGTTGACATGGTAACTGTTCGCACGACAGGCGCTGTTGGCATCTCCGGATAGATCTCTTCTTCTTTCCATATTCCGCCTTGGGTTCTTACCATCTCTTTAAACTTTAGAAGCGCGGCTCCCGATGCGAGCGTGTCACGCGCGCGCTTTCTCGCATCTTCAAATGTGCATCCATCTGCGAGTTGAAGCAGTTTTGCAGTGAGATAGACAGACAAATCACGCAGGTCATCCGGCCCCTCACCGCGCAGCACATCAATCGACTCGCGCACTTCGAGCGTATTTCCAATTGCCCTCCCGAGCGGTTGATCCATATCAGATAATACAGCGCACACAACACGCCCAAGTTTTGAACCTATCTCAACCATTGCCTTTGCAAGCGTGCGCGCTTCATCAAGTGTATTCATGAACGCTCCGTCCCCAACCTTTACGTCAAGTACAATGTGCCGGGCGCCTGAAGCGATTTTTTTGCTCATAATAGAAGAAGCGATCAGTGGAAGCGAGGCCACCGTTCCCGTCACATCACGCAGTGCGTACATTTTTTTATCGGCAGGCGCAAGCCCCTCTGATTGGCCAACAACCGCGAGACCATGACTTGACACTTGTTTTATAAATGCGTCGCGTGAAAGTTCTGTTTCAAATCCTCGGATGGACTCTAATTTATCGATTGTCCCCCCTGTGTGAGACAAACCGCGACCCGACATTTTAGCGACATACATACCAAGCGCGGCGGCCAGTGGCGCGACGATCAGTGTTGTTTTGTCACCCACGCCGCCTGTACTGTGTTTATCAACCGTCGGTCCTTTGATCATTGAAAGATCAAGAACATCCCCTGACCGCGCCATTTCGTAGGTTAGCCACGCAGTCTCATCCTCGTTCATTCCGTTAAAACAGACAGCCATCAACCACGCCGCCATCTGATAATCAGGGATCGACCCGCTTGTAAATCCTTTGACTAAAAAGGCGATTTCTTCCTTGCTCAATGCCTCTGAATTCTTTTTTTTCTCGATCAAGTCAATGATTCTCACAAGACATCAACTCCAGACAATGCATTCTTTCCAGCGCGGGCTGGAACCCCAAACCATGCCGCAAAGGTGGCCCCCACATCGGCAAACGTCAAACGCCGTCCAACCGGGTGGCCCTTTCGCATCCCTTTGTGATAGATAAGAAGCGGGACTGCTTCGCGACTGTGATCCGTGGATTCCGTTGTCGGATCACAGCCGTGATCTGCTGTGATGATGAGAAGATCATCAGGCAACATCGCTTCAAGAAGTTCAGGCAAGCGACGGTCGAACGCTTCGACGGCCCTCCCAAACCCCAATGGATCATTACGGTGACCATACAGCATGTCAAAATCAACGAGATTCGTAAAAATGAGACATGGAGAATCTGCGCTGCGCATGACGCAAAGCGTTTGATCGACACCGTCTTCATTGTTTTTAGTATGAACAGCATTTGTGATGCCGTGTCCACCGTAAATGTCTTCGATTTTTCCAATCGCGTAAACCGGGATATGGTATTTCTCAAGATCCGTAAGCTGTGTTTCTCCAAAATCCCGCGAGTAGTCTCGCCGATTTGCAGTTCTTGTATAATTTCCCATTTCCCCTGTAAATGGTCGCGCGATAACGCGACCCACGGCATGTGGACCAGTGAGAATGGTGCGCGCCACTTCACACATGGCGTAGAGTTCAGACAGTGGAATCACCGACTCGTGTGCGGCAATCTGAAAAACACTGTCTGCTGAGGTGTACACGATCGGCTTTCCTGTCTGCACATGCAGATCGCCCAGTTCTTTTAAGATTTCTGTTCCACTCGCCGGTTTATTGCCAAGAATTTCGCGTCCTATCCTTTTTTGAAACTCCTTAACGATCACATCTGGAAATCCCTCGGGATACGTGGGGAGTGGATCGTGAAGTGTGACGCCGACAAACTCCATATGCCCGTTTGTTGTGTCTTTTCCTGCAGACTGAGGAATCATATGGCCATATGCCCCGACAATTGTATCTGATCTAACCCCGTACAGAGGAAAAATTTCTCCTAATCCGAGCGACGCAAGGTGAGGTACGTGAAGCCCACCCATCGCCTCAGCCACATTCGCAAGCGTATTCGCCTTTTCATCGTGATAGCATGCCGCATCTGGTGCGTGCCCGATGCCGACTGAATCAAGAACAATTAGAATAACCCTTCTTTTCAATGTCATTCCCTATACTTCCTTTCACGCGCGAGGATGGGCTTTTTGATAGACATCCTGAAGGCGGCTTCTCGTTACATGGGTGTACACCTGTGTAGTCGAGATGTCCGCATGTCCTAGCATCTCCTGTACAGCGCGCAAATCTGCGCCGTTCTCAAGAAGATGCGTCGCAAAAGAATGGCGCAAGGTGTGTGGTGTGATGTCCGCCACGATACCCGCTGTTTTGGCATGTTTTTTTATGATCTTCCAAAATCCTTGACGTGTCAGGCGTTCGCCGAGATGATTGACAAAAAGCGACGGCTCAAGCGGGTCGCGCACCATACTGCTGCGCGCTTTCGTCACATAGTCAAGCACAGCCTGTCGCGCCATGTGACCAAGAGGAATGATCCTCTCCTTGGATCCCTTACCAATGCAGCGTAAAAATGAAGCCGTCAAATTCACGTCATGTTCATTGAGTGAAACCAACTCCGATACGCGTATACCCGTTGCATAGAGCAATTCGAGCATGGCACGGTCGCGCATTCCGAATGAGCTTGTGGCATCTGGAACCGAAAGAAGGCGATCCACGTCTTCCATGATGAGCACGCGTGGAAGTTTGCGCTCCATGCGTGGTGTCTCCAGGTGCTGTGACGGATCAAACGGCAGGATTCGCTCGCGCACGAGAAAGCTGTAAAAAGAACGAATGCTTGCGAGATTTCGTGAGACTGTCGCTGTCGCCCGACCTTTTCCCCTTAACTCTTGCACGTATTGCGGAATATACCCGTGTTCGTAAGGGGAGGTCACCGTATACCCGCGTGTTTCTAAAAACGTGAGATACGCGAGGAGATCTCGACGATATGATTCGAGCGTATTTTTAGAAAGGCCACGCTCCACTTCTACATACTGTAAAAATTGGTCAAGCCATGCATCCATACGAGTCTCACCCAATCCATCTCTGCCTTGCCCTACTTCATCGTCGAACCATTTAATGCTCTTCTTGTTAGTTCAACACACCCACCAAAAAACCCTTGTAAAGAAAGAAATCCGCCATTTGGCGGATTTCTTTCTCTTCATGGTCCGGAAATCGTCAATTCTGCCAGATGGCGAAAGATCGGTGAGACCCCCGAAACAACCGCAACATCGTGAATAAATTGTGCATCAACATGTGTAAACAAAAGGTAAAAACCCCACGTCAACAACACAAATGTAATCATACCCATGATACGTATCTGCATCAAAGGCCCCTCCCTCAGTCCCACTATATGTAGGCTTTGAAGGGACTAGCACTCACGCTTTGACACGCATGTCACGAATTATTTCGCCAGTGCAGAAGCGAGCGGAGTGTATGCGATACCAAGCCCTGTCGCAACGGCCTCATAGGTGACATGGCCTGCATATACATTCACACCTCGCGCGAGCGCCTCGTTCTCAAGAATGGCCTGATGGAATCCGTAATTGGCAAGACGAAGCGCATAGGGCATCGTAACGTTTGTCAGTGCCAAGGTCGAAGTGCGCGGAACGGCACCTGGCATGTTCGCAACAGCGTAGTGCACGACGCCGTATTTTTCATACGTCGGGTGGCTGTGTGTCGTCACACGATCGATCGTCTCGATTGATCCGCCCTGATCGATCGCAACGTCCACGATAACACTGCCCGGTGTCATGTTTTTGACCATTTCTTCTTTTACGAGTTTTGGCGCGCGAGAACCAGGAATCAGCACTGCGCCAACAAGCAGGTCCGCCTGTGATACTGCTTGTTCAATGTTGTATTCGTTAGACATCAGCGTGTGAACACGTCCCGCAAAGAGATCATCCAATGCGCGCAACCGATCTGGGTTGACATCGACAATGGTCACGTTTGCACCTGTACCAAGTGCCATCTTTGCAGCGTTTGTGCCAACAATGCCTCCGCCGATGATTACGACATTTCCAGGAAGAACACCCGGAACGCCTCCGAGCAAAATGCCTTTCCCACCGTTTTGGCGCTCCAAGAACTGAGCTCCAATTTGAATGGCCATTCGCCCCGCCACTTCGCTCATCGGTGTCAATAAAGGAAGCGAACGATCAGCGAGTTGAATCGTCTCATACGCAATGGCGATAACACCAGACGCCTGTAATGCTTTGGTAAGTTCTGGTTCTGGAGCCAAGTGCAGATACGTGAACAGGATCAATCCGTCACGAAAGTAAGCGTATTCAGAAAGGATCGGTTCTTTAACTTTCATCACCATATCTGCTTGCGACCAAACCTCGCTTACGTCACTGAAAATGGAGGCGCCAGCTTTTTGATAATCCTCATCAGAGAAACCGCTGCCTTTTCCTGCGTCTGCTTGAACGATGACGCGATGTCCTGCCGCGATAAAACTGCGCGCGCCACCCGGAGTCATGGCAACGCGATTTTCGTTATCTTTTACTTCTTTTGGAACACCAATAATCACCTGAGTTTCCTCCCTTATCCTCTTCGACCGCGTATGTGAAGCGACCGATTTTTCATCACTTCAAGAATGGCATCCATCTGATCAGGTTGCTCCGGATCATCAAGCGCCGCCTTATTGGTGCGTATTTCACCACACGATTTACAGCGATGCACAATCATGAATCCTTTTTTGCCATCCTGTACAATCTCTTTGGGAACAAGCAGTCCACCGCAATCAGACTGACGGTCACCTGGAAATCGATCGACGTGCACGCTGTGCAGGCACACAGGACAGTGATTGCGACAGCCTGTCCGAAGCGGCGCCACCTGTGTGTGACAAACGATACATACAAAAGGTTCGTTGATCACCGTGAAATGACGACTTTCTGGCACGGTACACCTCCTCAGGTGACGAGTCTTTGGATCGCTTCATTCGTCAGCATCCAAGCTCGAGGGCTTTTATCCTGTACGCAAATCAAGGACAACCTGGAGGAGAGCGGCTGAGAGTACGACAGCTCCCGCAAAGAGGTCAACCATACAGTACAGCAGAAAAATACGCATCTGCATACGGCCAGCTTTAGCTGAAAATACATAGCGGGATAGAAGATATGCAGCCGTTCCGGCAAGGACATAGGCACCACTTGAAAGTATATTCCATGGGAGGACATCAAGCAAATCCATGCGAACACCGCGACCGCCATACATGGACACTGTAAGCGCCAAAGCCAAACCAAGCGAAATGCCTCGCAAAAAGAGAAGCAGGCTCACTAGGAACGGAGCGAGCACATTCTGTCCTGCCGCCCACAAGAGGAGAATCAATGATTCGCTAAAGAGCGCATCACGCAGAACAAGCGAGCGATACGATGTGTGGTGCGGTGTCAGCCAAACCATGGACTGGCCGACATTCGGGTAAAAAAACGAAAGAATCGCGCCTAGAATGATGCCAACCGCTTCGAGCACGGTAAAAAACAGGGTGACGCGCAGTGCGCGCTGCATTACCGGCTGAAGCGTCATGCGCGGTCGAAATCCGGCTCTTCTCTGCTGAAATGACACGGTCTCACTCCCCCTTTTAGAGGGTATGTCACCATGCCAATTTCGTACGACCCATCACACAAATTTCGTTTTGACCCTTGAGCGTTTCATAATGAATGTTTAACACCTTCGATTATTATGCATGGACTCTGCCATACACACCGCCTGCCCCGATCCCCATACCAAGTTGTCCGTGACGGGCAAGATCAATTCGTTTGGCGAGCATGGGGCCAACGCAATCGACCAATTCGTCTACTGTCGCTTTTCGCATCATCGACAACTCACTCGCGAAACATGATAGCAGGCGTTCACGCGTTTTTTTCCCGATGCCAGGAATCATGTCAAGTGGAATGTGGTGGCGATAAGGCGGTCGATGGACGGGAGATATCGATGGATTTTGATCAGCGACCTCAAGCAGTCGCTCATGAACACCGCGCGTAAATTTTTTGTTGCCACATGACGAACACACAGACTGATCGATGGTTGCAACCGCTCCGCATGTGAGACAAAACGAGCGATGGTACTTCCCGAGCGTCGGCCATAGACCCACATTCTCTGTAATCTGAAAGAGTCCATCTCGTCGCAGCACTCGCTTGTAGTTTTCAAAATCCGGAAAGATCATGGTCGCGACGTGGTACTCACGCGCCAACTTTGGCGTTGAATGCGCATCACTGTTTGTGACAAAAGTCGTTGCAGCAAGTTCTGAAACACAATCAGCCATTTCTGTATCTGCAGACAATCCGAGTTCAAGCGCCGCTGCGCGTGATAGATCGATCATCTCGTCAGCGTGCGTCACACACGACCCATACAAACCTTTGTGCGGCGTGAACGCGTGATTTACGATGACGATCCCGCTTCGTTCGTCAAGCCAGTCTGCCACCATTTCAAAATCGGCGTTGAGGCGTTGCGAACTCAGATCTGGGTTGGTTTGGTATCGCGAAAGTTCTGCATAAAGTGATGAGGCTGCATCAAGCTTCCTACAAAAAGTCCGAAATGCGCCGCCCCGCCGCGCGGTCCACGCAATTCAATTTCTGCGCCAGGAACGATGGTCACCGCGTCTCGATAGCGATACCCTCCACCGCTAAGATAAACAAGATCGCCGCGCGCAAGGAGTTCCTCCCACACCGCGCGGACAGGCGCTGTGACACCATCGATGATGCCAACCAAGTCGATCCCCTTTTGAATAGCCCCTTCAAGCACGGCCTCTAGAGTCATCGTCTTTCCAGCAGAGATTTTAACTGGTTTTCCGTCAGCAAAACCAATGTGAACATGAAAATCGACAATAAATGATGAAGGTGTCAATTCCTCAAGCGCCTGATGAGACAAGATCCATGTTCCCTCCCAGCCAGAGCAAGACACCGATGAGCGTTTTGGCATCCACCAGCGCACCGCGCGCGAGCATCGCCTGCACCTCATTTCGGGTATGATAAGTTACGGCAAGAAACTCATCGTCATCCAAGTGCAACTCACCCGTTTTTTCGCGCGTGTCATCACATTCAGCCACGTACAGGTGCATCACTTCATCGGTAAATCCAGGTGTTGTAAAAAACGTCAGAGCGTGACGAATCACTGTCGCCAAGCGCCCTGTCTCTTCATAGAGTTCGCGCGCTGCAGCAGACTGTGGATCTTCTCCGCGATCGAGTTTGCCTGCAGGCAGTTCATACAGTTCTTTCCCTACGGGGTGGCGGTACTGGCGTACCAGACAGAGGCGCCCCAATCCATCTTGAAGCAGGATACATACGGCGCCAGGGTGGCGCACGACTTCTCGCGTGGATTCCCTACCGTTTGGCAGGCGCACGAGATCCTGGTCAAGCGCGATCATTCTACCCTGAAACACACGTTCTGTGCGAAGGAGCGTTTCGTGAAATTCGCTCACGTGGTCGATCTCCCATCATCATCTTCCCATTTCATGCATAGCCATGAGTTGGGGGGATGTTTGTGAAAACAGTTTATCACAGAGACAAGTGGGTCTGTTCAGGAAAATCGCGTGATGTGCTGATGCTTCTAGAGAAACTCACACACACTCACCCGCGTGACGCCCGTCTGGTTCATGTGTTGCAAGACGGAATGCCAAGCAAAAATTGTGTCTCATTCCGCATCAAGGACACTCGCTAAAATCGCACAGACCATTTGTGCAGCAGCGACGAGATGCGCCTCGTGCACCGATTCATAGACCGTGTGATCGCGCGATGCGCCAACGCCTAGGTTGACGGCGGGAATTCCCCGCCCATTGAGCACGTTTGTGTCGCTGCCTCCACCACGCTCAGCCAATTCGGGTGTGAGACCCATTGTTTTCAATGCTTTAAAGGCGTGTTTTACGACGTCGTCATTTTCAGCGAGTTGAAACCCTGAATACGCCTCTTCGACCTCCATCTCAAATGTCGCGTGAAAGGTTGAACAGGCGCGCTCAAACGCCTGACGCACTTCAGCGACGAGCGCATCAACTTCCTTTTTATCAAGACTGCGCGCCTCACCTTCGAGATGCGCGCGATCGCACACGGTGTTCGTGGTTTCGCCAGCGCGAAAAACTCCAATATTGCGCGTGCTGTGCTCATCCATTCTTCCTTGTTTGATTTGAGAAACGGCTGAGCAGGCAGCGGCGAGCGCATTGATCCCATCCTCCGGATTTACGCCGCTGTGCGCCGCTTTGCCATGCACCGTGATTCGATAGTCCACTTCATAAGGGGCCGCGCCAATCACTTTTTCCGGTGGTCCACCGCTATCCAAAACATAACCAAAATCGACATGAAGCGATTCAACATCAAGGTACTTTGCGCCATAGAGTCCCAACTCTTCACAAATTGAAAAGACCACCGTGACATCTCCATGCGGGAGATTTTTTTCTTGAACGATCGAGAATGCTTCCAGGATACCCGCAATCCCTGCCTTGTCATCTGCGCCTAAAATTGTTTTTTCATCCGTCTTTATTACGCCGTGCTCACGAATGGCATGAACACCTTTATTGGATACGACCGTATCCATATGCGCCATGAATAACAGATGAGGTGCATCCGTAGTACCTTTTCGCGTGGCGATCAGATTTCCCGCAGTTCCTTTTGGCAATCTTTTCGCTGGTGACTCACGCGCCAGTTTAACGGCCGCGTCATCTTCACGCACCTGAAATCCGCGCTCTTCGAGTTTATTTTTGAGCACATCGGCAATCGCGCGTTCAAAACCCGAAGGACTGTCAATGTTTATCAACTCTAAAAATAATGAAACCAGACGTTCTTGGTTGACCTCCATCGCCGCGGGCAGTTTGATGGACATTCCTTTCAACTCCGATCCATGTAAACGTTCGTTCTCTTGCGAACCAATGGGTAAAAAACTGCGACAAGCGCAAACAACATCGCTGCCGCCATCGCTCCCATTCTTTGATCCACATTTGTTAGTGCGAATCCGGCCAACGCGATAATGACGACAATCGTCGCCCAGAGTGTCACCCCACCAAAGCGCAAGAAGGCAGACTGATCGTGAACATCGTCGCGATGCATGCGTTTATATCTCATCCACGAGAAGAGGATGATCACCCAGTTAAAGAACGTGAAGAATGAGGATGCGCTGATCAGGTCATTGTAGATGCTTGCGGGAAGTTTGAAACTGATGAGGATAGACAGTACAACCCCTGCCACAGAAACCATAAGCGCTGGCAATCCACCAAATCGCTCTGGCCTTTTTTTCAAGAAGTGCGGTGCCTGCATCGCTTTAGCCATGCTTGATAAAATCAAGACGGCAGAAAAAAGTGTCCCCCCCATCACAGTAAAGGCTGCAATGAGCACAACGCCATTCATCAAATTAGCGACGCCAAAAAGGTGGTGGAAACGCAGTGCGAGCGTAAAGGGACCTGTTTGTGTGCTGATCTGCCACCACGGGAGCATGAGCAAAAGCGCAAGAAGCGATAGGATGTAGAGTGCGGCTAAGCCAAAGACGATCAATCCACTTGCGCGGCCAGCGTCTTCGGCGTGCCTTAACTGTGTGATGGCCGTCGCCACAACGCCAATGCCGGCGTATGCAAAAATCACGATAAGCATCGACTGAAACATACCCAGGACGCCGTGCGGGAACCATCCGCGTGACAGGAGATGGATCCACGCTTGGTGCAAGGTGTGCGGCTGCAGCAACAGAAAAGTGGCGATGGCGATAAAGGCGATGAGCGCGACAAGCTTTACACCTGCAAGGGCGCTCTCTAACTTTGCGAAGACATTTACGCCAAACGCGTTTAATAAAAGTACAAGCAAGATAAAGAGAAGGGATAGACTCCAAATGGGCATGGCAGGAAACCACATGCGCGCAAAGACAGCCATGGCGATCGCTTCACTACCGATCGTCAACACGCTTGACAACCAGTAAAGCCAGCCTTGCATATAACCGATGAAGGGGCCAAGCATTTCTTCGGCGTAGGTTCGAAAAGAACCTTCTACAGGATGGTTCACAGAGAGCGATGTGATCGCGCCGACAACTTGCGACATGAGAAGCGCGCCTAACACGAAGCCAAGCAAGATGGATGGGCCTGCTTCAGAAACGGCCATGCCAACACCGAGAAAATAGCCTGCACCGACAATACCGCCGATCCCGATCAGAACAAGCCCTGTGACACTTACACCAGTCACGCGCCCAGTGTGTTGTGTCAAGATAGGTCGCTCCACCGTCTCGTGCGCCTGGATTTTTTGTGAAGCAAACCTGTGCTGCAGACTCATTTTATCGCGAAGATTTGCCAATCCGCTCACCCCGCACATAGGGTGGGGAAAAGTGCCGCCTCCTATGCGCGGGTGAGCATTTAATATTCATTTGAGTCAACTGTGATTCACACTTTTGTGATTCGCGCTTTCGCGGATGATTTCAAGAACGAGTTCAGATGCCAACGTCAGATCGCGCAGTGCGATCCATTCCTCTAGCGTGTGAATCTGTTGATAGCCGACTGCAAGGTTAGCAATCGGAATTCCTTTTCCCGCGACGACATTCGCGTCACTTCCACCGCCAGTTGGTCCAAAGGTAGGCGTGAGATCAAGTTTTTTCATCGCATTTGTGATGATCGTTCGCAAGAAGGATGTCTCGGGCAAGTGCAGTGCAGGGTAGCTGGCGGTCCACTGCGCATCCACGCGCACTCCGTATTTCAAAGCCGCATCGTGAAGTGCCGAACTCATGGCTGCTTGCTGCACGTTCAAGCGCTCTGCATCGAGACTGCGCGCCTCTGCAAAAAACTCGACAAAATCACACACGATATTGGTTGCATGCCCACCCTGAATTTTACCGACATTTGCCGTCGTTCGCGCATCGACTCGTCCAAGCGGCATCGCAGCGATTGCCTCTGCCGCAACGACGATGGCGCTGATCCCTTTTTCCGGCGCAACACCGGCATGCGCCGCTTTGCCATAGACACGCGCATGGAGCTTGGCCTGAGCAGGCCCTTCGGCGACGACAAAACCGAGCGATCCACCGGAGTCAAGGCAAAATCCATACTTCGCTTTCAAGCGGTTTCGATCAAGCGCTTTTGCGCCAAGCAGTCCCACCTCTTCACACACGGTAAAAACAATCTCAAGCGGTGGATGTTTTTCCTTAGTGCGCCGTAACACGCGAAGCGCGTGCAGAATGCTTGCCACCCCCGCCTTGTCATCCGCACCAAGAATTGTCTTGCCATCGCTCGTGATGCGGTCATCATGCCGGATCGGAGTCACGCCGTTTCCCGGAGCCACCGTATCCATATGCGCCATGAGTAGAACAACTGGCAGTGAATCATCCCCCGCAACGCGCACGATCAGATTGCCAGACGTCCCGTTTACGGCATCCATCGCGTCGTCTTCTTCTACCGTGCAGCCGAGTTCTTCTACGACTCCGCGAATGTACGCCGCCACATTTGCCTCTTCTCGCGAGAGACTGCCAATCGAGACAAGCGTCATAAAATCAGCAATCAGCGCCTCTTGATCCACTTCCAGTTTTGCTTTCACAGAAAAGACCTCTCCCTCTACAGTGGAATATTCCCGTGTTTTTTCGCTGGACGCACATCCGTCTTATGCTCCATGGATTGAAGCGCATCAATCAATCGATTTCTCGTCTCGCGCGGATCGATAACGTCATCGATCATGCCGGCTTCCGCCGCAATATACGGATTTGCAAATTTCTCTTTGTACTCAGCGACCTTTTTGGCGCGCGTCTCTTGTGGATTGGGACTCGACGCGATCTCGCGCGCAAAGATGATGTTCGCCGCCCCTTCCGAACCCATGACAGCCACCTCCGCAGTGGGCCAGGCGAGCACGAGATCAGCGCCGATCGCTTTAGAGTTTAGCGCGACGTATGCCCCACCGTACGCTTTGCGCAGGATGACTGTGATTTTGGGGACGGTAGCCTCCGAATACGCGTAGAGAATCTTCGCGCCATGCCGGATGATACCGCGATGTTCTTGAGATACACCTGGGATAAACCCTGTCACATCTTCAAACGTGATAATCGGAATTTGAAAAGAATCACAAAAACGAATGAAGCGCGCGATCTTATCAGAGGAATCGATGTCAAGACCGCCCGCGCGGAATTTCGGCTGATTGGCGATGATGCCCACCGACTTCCCATCGAGATGGGCAAACCCGACCACGGCATTTCGCGCAAACCCCGGCATAACTTCAAGAAATTCCTCATGATCGACGATACAGCGGATGACGCGCAGCACGTCATAGACTTTCGCGCCATCCTCAGGCACAAGCGTTAACATGCGCTCATCAGGCTCGCGCCGAGGATCAGGTTCTCGCGCAGGCGGTTTTACAGTATGATTCTGAGGTAGATAGGTGAGCAACCGGCGCACGCCCGCCAGCGCGTCTTCTTCAGATGCGCAGCTAAAGTGAGACACACCGGAGGTTGACGCGTGAACAAGCGCGCCTCCGAGATCCTCGGAGGAAATGGATTCGCCAGTGACCGCCTCGATGACCTTTGGACCCGTAATAAACATTTGACTGGTCTGCTCAACCATAAAAATGAAGTCGGTGATGGCCGGACTGTACACGGCACCGCCCGCACAGGGGCCCATGATCACAGAGATCTGCGGAATCACGCCGCTGTAAATCGCATTGCGATAAAAAACGTGGCCATAGCCATCCAGCGACACCACGCCCTCTTGGATCCGCGCGCCACCCGAGTCATTCAGCCCGATGACAGGCGCACCGTTGCGCGCCGCAAGATCCATCAAGCGAGCAATTTTTTGACCGTGCATCTCGCCGAGCGCGCCCCCAAATACCGTAAAATCTTGTGCAAAGACATAGACGACACGACCATCGATTCTGCCCCACCCTGTGACGACACCTTCTGCTGGTGCGTCGACTTGATCCATGCCAAAGTGTTGCCCACGGTGTTCGATAAACGCGCCAATCTCGACAAACGTCCCTTTGTCAAGCAGCATGTCAATCCGCTCGCGCGCCGTGTATTTTCCCTTCTCATGCTGTGCCAGGATGCGGCGGTCCCCGCCACCGCGCTCAATCCGTCGCTTGCGGTCATCCAATTCGGTCAGTTTGCGCTCCACTGTCACACCTCAGTCCGTGATTCACAAAATTCCATGAGAACACCCAGCGCTTTTTTGGGGTGAACAAACCCCACCCACTTGTTCCCTGCGCCCGGCCTTTTTTTCTCATCAAGCAGTGGGTAGCCAGCCGTTTTCATGCGCACAAGCCAGTTGTCGACATCGTCCACACGATACGCGATGTGGTGAATGCCCGGCCCACGCTTTTCAAGAAATGCGGCAATAGGCGAACGCTCTCCCAGCGGTTCGAGCAGTTCAAGGTGCGTGTTTCCCGCGTCAAGAAACGCGACGCGCACGCCTGCACTCGGCACATCCTCCTCCTCAATCAGGCGCATCCCGAGTTGCTCGCAGTAGAGTGCGTAGCCATCTGTAAGACGGTGCACCGCGATCCCAATGTGATCGATCGCTTCGGGCATCTCCGGTTCTGCTGCAAAGCGCACGCTGCGCGTTGAGACGTGCGCGCGTATGAAGTCAGCCATCTCGGAAATGGAACTTCCTGGCGTAAAGACGGCTGCAATCCCCTCTTCTTTTAACGCGGCAATATCCTCACTTGGAATGACGCCGCCACCGACGACGAGAATGTCACTCGCGCCCCGCGCGCGCAAAGCCGCCGTGACGGCCGGAAACAGCGCCATGTGGGCGCCGGAGAGTGAAGAGAGTCCGATGCAATCCACATCCTCGTCAAGCGCCGTCGCGACAATCTGGTCAACCGTCTGCCGCAGTCCTGTATAAATCACTTCCATCCCCGCGTCGCGCAACCCTTGTGCGACAATCAGTGCGCCGCGGTCGTGTCCATCAAGCCCCGGTTTTGCGACAAGCACGCGTACTGGACGCATCGCAATCCACTTCCTTTACCATTTGCACGCTGAATGCGCGCATTATTGCGTTCCTTGATACTCGCCGAACACGGAACGCATGGCGTCGCACACTTCGCCGAGTGTCGCATAGTGTTCAACCGCTTCAATTATCGGTTCCATCAGGTTGTCCGACGAGCGCGCCGCATCCGTCACACGCTTTAAGGCTGCTCTCACCTGGGATTCGTCGCGGCGTTTTTTTAGCTCTGCGAGTTGCGCGCACGCGGACTGTTCAAGTTCATCGCTAATGCGCAAAAGCTCTGGCTCTGTTTCGTTTTCCAGTGTAAATGCGTTGACGCCAACGACTATCTCTTCGCCGCGCTCAATGCGCAACTGGGTTTCATAAGCTGCCTGATGAATCTCGCGCTGCATGAATCCTTCTTCGATCGCGCGGACTGCGCCACCCATTCGCGCAATTTCATCCATATACGCGCGCGCCTCTTGTTCCAATTGATCTGTCAACGCTTCGATCGCGTACGATCCGGCAAACGGGTCGACCGTGTCGGCAACCCCGCTCTCATGGGCAATGATCTGCTGCGTGCGCAGCGCGATGCGCGCAGACGTCTCCGTCGGCAACGCGAGTGCTTCATCGCGCGAATTTGTATGAAGACTCTGCGTCCCGCCAAGTACTGCCGCGAGCGCCTGAATGGTGACACGCACGATATTGTTGTCAGGTTGCTGCGCTGTGAGTGTCGATCCGCCCGTTTGCGTGTGAAACCGCATCTGCCACGACTTGGGGTTTTTGGCGCCATACGATTCGCGCATGATGCGGGCCCACATTCGCCTTGCCGCGCGAAACTTAGCGATCTCTTCAAGAAAATTGTTGTGCGCATTAAAAAAGAAAGAAAGACGGGGCGCAAAATCATCAATAAGAAGATCCGCCTTGAGTGCCGCGTCGACGTAAGCGCATGCGTTTGAAAGCGTAAACGCAATCTCCTGCACCGCAGTCGAGCCTGCTTCGCGCATGTGATAGCCACTGATGCTGATCGTGTTGAAATTCGGAACATGTCTTGCACAATACGAAAAAATATCTGTAATCAAGCGCATCGATGGCCCAGGTGGATAGATGTATGTCCCTCTTGCCACGTACTCTTTAAGAATATCGTTTTGAATCGTTCCTGACAGCTTTTGAGGTTCGACACCCTGTTTTTTTCCCACCGCGATATACATCGCGAGCAGCACCGCCGCAGGCGCATTGATCGTCATTGATGTGCTTACGCGATCAAGCGGTATTCCTTCAAAAAGCGTTTCCATATCGAGAAGCGAAGAGATCGAAACGCCAACCTTGCCGACTTCTCCTTTAGAAAAAGGGTGATCGGCATCATATCCGATCTGTGTCGGGAGATCAAAAGCGGTTGACAGCCCGGTTTGACCTTGATCAAGAAGATAGTGAAACCGTTCATTGGTCTGGCGTGCCGATCCAAAACCGGCGTACTGCCTCATCGTCCACAACCGACCGCGATACATCGTTGACTGAACACCGCGTGTAAACGGATACACGCCGGGAAGTCCCAACCTGTCATCCGAGAAAGATGCGACATCCGCCTCTGTGTACACTTGTTTAAGAGATATGCCAGACGGCGTCTTAAACTCTGACTTGCGTTCCTTTGACGCCTTTGGTTCACGATCCATAGTTGCACCTCACAGGGAGTTGCCATCCCAATCTACGGGCAAATTATAACACAGATCGCGGACACATCTGCGGGTGATTTACAAAACATCCCGTTCCATAACAACACAATTATATTTTATGAAACAGTTGCGCTTCACCCTTCCCGTTCGTTACTCTAGTAAGGAATGGAAATGCATATTAAGGAGTGTGTATCCATGAAACGGGCAAAGATCACTGTCGTTGGTTCAGGAAATGTGGGGGCAACCGTAGCGCAGTATGCGTCCATGCGTGAGCTTGGCGACATTGTTGTCACCGATATTGTAGAGGGAATTCCGCAAGGCAAGGCGCTTGATATGATGGAATCTTCGCCAGTTCTCGGTTTTGATGCTACCATCACAGGAACCAATGACTATGATGCGACCGCCGATTCGGATGTCATCGTCATCACCGCAGGCATAGCGCGAAAACCTGGCATGAGCCGCGATGATTTGATGGATACCAACGTGAAAGTGATTCGCTCCGTGATAAAAGAAGTCGCGCCGCGCTCACCGAACGCAAAATTGGTTCTCGTGACAAATCCCTCGGATGTCATGGCGCAAGTCGCGTTTCGCGAAAGCGGGTTTGCTCCCGAACGAATCATTGGTCTTGGCGGCGTGCTTGACTCTGCGCGCTTTCGCACGTTCATCGCGATGGAACTTGGCGTTAGCGTGAAAGATGTCACGGCGTTCGTGCTAGGCGGACACGGCGATGACATGGTTCCACTTCCACGCTACTCCTACGTCAGCGGAATCCCGATCGAAACACTGCTTGACCAAGCGACGATTGAAAAACTCGTCTTGCGCGCGCGACAAGGCGGCGCCGAAATTGTCAACTTTCTCAAAACGGGCAGCGCGTACTATGCACCTGGCGCATCGATCGTGCAGATGATTGAATCCATTCTCAAAGATCAAAAGCGCATTCTCCCTTGTTCGGCTTATGTCACTGGACAGTACGGCGTCACCGATCTCTTTCTTGGCGTACCCGTCATGCTTGGCAAAGACGGTGTAGAAAAAATTGTCGAGATTGAACTCTCCGAGGCAGAGCGAAGCGCGCTTCACAAGTCTGCCGACGGTGTTCGCAGCGTCCTCGCAAAGCTTTAAATCACGCGTGTCACGGGGGCCTCGACTGCGAGGTCCTCTTTTTTAAGAGACGGTACCATGGCGTTCGCACGTCGCCGTCTACGGAAAAATTAATCGGCTACGCCGTTATTTCGAGAGAGGAGGCGTTCAGCATGGCAGATCACCGAAGACGCGATGGCAAGGTAAAAATTTTACACACGATCATTGGCGATTTCGGGAAAACACTTCGTCAAATCGCTACGCTTGATGAAGTGGAATCCATCTTGACAGGCACGATCGCACCGTCGAAAAGCTATCAGGAGACGCTTACGTTTCAGTATTTCACTGACCAAGGTCTGAAACTTTTGGCAAAGACGACAACTGCTGTACAAGAAATATTTATCGTGACACCCGCCCCCGATGTCTTGCTTGATGAACTGACCAAGATGGGATACATCACCCGCGAACGCGAAGATGTCCACCACGGTCCGAGCCGCAGGCGCAAGATCGTGCGCGAACCCATGCGTAGTGAACAAGATGAGGATCGCGATGCATCTTGGCACACTGCAAAAAAGAAACGCTTAAACGCACCTCAACGAAGCGCGTCCAGTGTAGAGCCGGAGACGCTCGGGCAGCGCTTGGGCAGCGAACAGCGGGATGCACTTTTGCGCTTAAAGGAGCAGGTCAAGGCAAAAGGCGAGAAAAACGCTCCGCTGCCTGAGCGACGAAACGAAAAAAACGCACAGGTCCGCAAAAAAAATAAAGCAGCCTCATCTTCTGCAGCGACAGAGGAAGAGGATTTCGCTTCCCTTTTTTCGCCGCAAGATGATGAGACGAGCTTTGAGCAACTCTTCAACAAATCAAAACTTGATCATCGCTTTTTCAAGTGACATCCATGCAGGTCAAAAGCACGCGTTTTCAAGACTCGCTCATGGAAAGTTGCCTGACAAAATCGTTGACATTCGTGACAGGCGCCTTGCACGCAAACGATTCACAGACGTATGCGGTCACCTTGCCTTCTCGTGGCACATGATCGATCGTATATGGTGCAAGCGATTGAATCAAGGAACGGGTTTGCTCGCTTACAACAAGTACCGATCGCAAAGGATGAACGTGATCGGTGAGCGCCACGAGAAATGGTGACGCGTCCTGCGTCTTCTCTGGAATTGCGATCACCACTTCGCTCGTCGGATAGAGGAGCCATTGAAGCGCCTGCAGAAACTGGGCATATCCGACGGGATGCGCTTTTACATCGCGATAAAAAGCGGCGATCTGACGGTCGCACCATTCGCGATGCCGCTCTTGGCCCAACATGGCGCGCAGGCGCGCGAGAACGTACGCCGCAACTGAATTGCCTGATGGAAGTGCCCCATCGTAAACCTCTTTTGGGCGCGCAAGCAAGGATTCCCCGTCGCTTCCATAAAAGAAAAAGCCTGAGCGTTGATCATCCCAAAACAGTCTGACCATCTCGTCCGTCCACGCGACCGCTCGCGCCATATGATCTGGATCGTACGTCGCATCATAGAGTTGCAGCTTGGCCCATGCGAGATACGCATAGTCCTCTTGATACGCAAGGTAGCGCGCTTCACCGTCACGATATCTCGCCAAGAGTCGACCGTCTTCACGCACCATGTGCGTCTCGATCCAGTCGCTCGCACGCTGTGCTCGCGCGATGAAATCATCACGCTTGAACACGCGCCCTGCATACGCCAAGGCGCCGATCATGAGTGCATTCCACGAAGTCAAAATTTTGTCGTCACGATGTGGGCGCACACGTTTCTCTCGAATCTCAAACAAGCGGGTTAAACTCGATGAAAACCGCTTTTCACGCTCTTCCATCGGTTCATCCCAAAATGAGTGTGGCGTGTGAAGGATGTTGGCCCCCTCAAAGTTGCCTGCTTCTGACGCGCCAAACGCTTTCATGAATTCATCAACGTCTTTTGCGTCTAGCCATTCGCGCAACTCAGCGGCACGCCACACATAAAACTTGCCTTCTTCCCCCTCTGAATCGGCATCCTCTGCACAGTAGAAACCACCATCCGGCGCGCCCAAATCCCGCAGCACATAGATGACAATCTTCTCTGCAATCGACTGGTAAAACGGATCCCGCGTCATCTGAAATGCAAGTGTATACGCCTGAAGAAGGAGCGCATTGTCGTACAACATCTTCTCAAAATGTGGAACGAGCCACGCGCGGTCTGTTGAATATCGCGAGAATCCGTATCCGACCACGTCCCAGATTCCGCCATACGCCATGGCCCGAAGCGTGTGAAGCGCCATCTTTCGCGCATCCTCATCTCCCGTAAGCGCAGCATGATTCAACAAAAACACCATGTTGTGGGGTGATGGAAACTTTGGCGCATCCGAAAAACCGCCGTACCTCTCATCAAAATTCTTTTTATAGATCAAAACAGCGCTCTCAAGAAGTGAGCGATCTGGCACGGCGCCACGCGCGGGCTTTTCTTCCTGCTCCGCACGCTTTAGGGCAGCCGAAATTTGCGATGCGACCCGCTCAACATTGTCAGGCTCACTCCGAAACACCTGCGCCAAACGCGGTAACAACTCTAGAAGCCCCGCCCGCCCATAGGCTGACACCTTTGGAAAATAGGTTCCCGCGAAAAAAGGCCTTTGCGCGCTGTCCATCACAATCGTCAGGGGCCACCCCCCCTGCCCTGTCATCGCCTGGCAAACACTCATGTACACTTGATCAATATCCGGTCGCTCTTCGCGATCCACCTTGATACACACAAACTCGCGATTCAAAATTTCAGCCACCGCTTCATCCTCAAACGATTCTCTTTCCATGACGTGACACCAGTGACAGGTCCATATATTACTCCATTACCGTATATTGCCACTCGTAGCCCCGCAGGGCTACGAGTAGCCTATGGACAAAAGAATGGGACGATTGAACCTTCGGGCGATGCGGAACGCTTCATCGCACCATGGGTACCAGTCGACCGGGTTGTGTGCGTGTTGAAGCAGATATGGAGATTTCTCGTGGATGAGGCGGTTGGTGAATTTAGGGTCTTGCGAATTATTAGTCATACGCTTTTCACCTCTGGATTCATTTTCCTTCAGTATACACTGACAATGGGATATCTACCCGCAAGTGCAAAATGATCTAGCAGGACAGAAATATCCGTAGGCTCCTATATAGCAGAGGTTTTGCAGACCGATATAACCCCATCCAACTGGCTCCATCGAACGGAATGTAGACCCAAAGAATCCGCGCCACAAAAGGATTCTATAGGAATCTAACTCCATCGAACGAAACCACATCCAACTGCTCAGATTCCCAAAAAGATTCCCACGGGGATTCCCACAGCACTCGACGGCCTCGCCCAGTCAAATTGCAGTGCGACAGGAACGCACCGGGGACATTCTAACGGGAAATGAGGAATCCCCCCAATGTTCATCATTCAATGTTCAAAATGTAATCGTACAGTCGAATGGAAAACAGGCAGCCAAGTCGGTCACATGGAAATCGAAGTCAGCGGTTCTGCGGTCATCTGTGCCTGCGGTCTGGGAATCGCCGAAGACGCGGGGCATGATGCTTTGAGGGAGTTTAATGTGCCACCTGGGAATCGCTATGACGACGATCCACTCGATCCCCGCGACTATTTCACACAGGAGGAGGAACAATATCCCATCACATTGTGAAGGCGGGACGCTCAGAATGGCCTGTCTTCGATTTTTATATGCAATTTCGATACCATTGTTCCAGAACGGCCTCAAACGCCTCAGAACGCCTTAAAAAAAACACAAAAAGTGATGCCTGCGTGAAATGGCGCGTGGGAGGGGTGTTGGGTTGCCTAAAGATTTTGCAACCGTATTATGCCCTACCCCTTCGCTTCCCTCGAACCTTCATCGTGAACCAAATTGCAACGAGAACCGCCAGAACAATAATACCCGGCACAAGGTACTGATGTAGCACCTGATGATACCGTGACCACTCGATGCCTATGTATCGTCCAAGGATGACGAAAGCCGCTGACCAGACAACTGCACTCACAGTCGTGTACATCGTGAACAGCCCGAACGACATCTTGTTGATTCCCGCAAGGTAAGGCACCAGGACGCGGATTCCTGCGATGAACTTTGAGAACAGTACTACCGTGGCCTGATACTTTTGGAATATTACATTGGCTTTATCAAGCCGTTCTCCCGTGATGCCTACATATCTGCCCCACCGTACTATGACAGGTCTGCCCAGAAGTCGGCCTATCCAATAGGCGACGACTGATCCAATGGCATTGCCAACTGTAGCCGCGATGAGTAGCGGAACCAGCTTGAACGCTCCCTGAGTCCATTCGATCCCAGATATGGTGAGTGTCGTTTCAGCAGGGAACGGAATTCCAATCATTTCGAGCAATAGGATAAAGAACACGCCGAAATATCCGTAGTGATGGATCAAAAGTTGAATATGCAAAATGGATTCTCCCCTCAGAGCAAACTTGCACGCAAAGACGGATATGAAAATAAAAAAGTTCACTGAAAGTCCAAGTGAACTTTTCTGCCCATCCGGGCGTCTGTACCGAGCGTCGGGTACAGACCCATAAAAACATCATGAGTAGGAGTGAAAACATGAACGCATTCGATGTCACTGTGTATCATGCAATCAATGGGCTGGCAGGCCACAATCATCTGCTAGATGTAATTATGAAGTTTTTTGCCAAAGACGCACTCGAACTCTATGCCGTACTCTTTTTGATCGCTTGGTTTTCCCTACCTAAATCAAACATCAAACACAGGCACGCCCTGATCGTAGCCGGACTTTCAGGTATTTTGGCTCTACTCATTAACGTTGTCATCTCTCATGTCTGGTTTCGTCCCAGACCGTTCACAGTATTGCCAAAAGGGTCATTTACACAACTGATTCCGCATGGCCCTGATGCCTCTTTTCCAAGTGACCACACCTCTGGTAGCTTCGGATTTGCGGCGGCTTCATGGGGAACGAACCAAAAATGGATCAGTTGGACATTCACCACGCTGGCAGTCATCGTCATGTTCGCCCGCGTTTATGTCGGTGTGCACTGGCCTACCGATGTTATCGCAGGGTTCGTCGTGGGTACGTTCTCTGGTCGTATTATGTGGAGATTCTCAAGGTTTATTTATCCACTCACTACATTTGGAATGAAGCTGTGCGGATTCAAACCGAAAACGAAAAACCCCACGAACGCTGCGTCGATGTAGTAAAACAAGCCGCAAACCTCACCGGGTTCGCGGCTTGTTTCTTTGTCGGTTCTGAAACCATTGCCACATCCATATGGTGATGCCACCTACGCCGACCATCCAAAGAAGGAACAAAAAGATAGGTCCGACAATTGGCACATTCACAAATGCCATGAGAATCGTTGCGCCTATGGAGCATTGGAACCACTTCGCTCGTCCACCTTGGTTAAAGGCACGCGAAACAATCTCCCCCAGCCATAGGCAAACCGCAGACCATCCGACTACACCGACTACGGCGTAACACCCAAGAATAACCGCACTAACCGGAATACCGATAATGGTGACAGCCAAAGCCCCAGACACAACTATGACACCCACACTCGCCAAAAATCCAACCAACCCAGATTGCCTGACAGATTCTACGATGATGTTCGTGGGCCGTTCAATCCATTTCCTCAGCACAAAGGCAAGAAGTACGGGAATCAGGAGCAAAGCAACACTAAGTACGACGCGCACGGCCCAAACCATGAGAACCATGCCAGCACCGAGCAGGACGCTGTTCCAAAATTGAAAGCGAGAGGATACAGTATACTCAGCGTTGACGTGCGCTCCGGGCTCTTTCTGAATCGTTCCCCCCAAATCCACAAGAACACCCACTCTGGCAGTGGACTTGAGATGCACGTTACCATTCACAACGATCAGTACTTCGTACACATCTCCTGAGACTTCAGCATTATTCCCAACGACTACCACATCTTCAATCACTTCGCTTCGTTGTACCGCAACTGGTTTTGTAGACAGGATACTACCTGACGTATCGGCCAAAGCTGTAGGCGTAGTTAAGAAAAATACCCAGAGAATGGCGATGATCGCAAAGCATGTTCGAAAATGCTTCATATCGTTGCCTCACTTCGTGAATGTCTGAGTATTCGACCCATAAGCCTCAACCATATGAAGCTGAACCCAAATGCAACGAACAGCCCCGAAAGTGTCCAGACGAATCCAATCGAATTGCGAAGACCATAAATCCCACGAACGACAGACAAAATCAGATGAAGAATTGGCCAGAACATAATTCCTGCCGGGGAGAGAACCAGAACCAGGCCCATGAAACACGTGATACCCAAAATCACCCCAAATACTGTAGCCACGCGACCAACTTGGGCATTCTGTTTCGTCGAAACCAGTTGACCCATAACCTCCGTCAACATGTCATCTGGAGCAAAAACAGAAGCGTGTGTCTGTTTCAAAGAGCTTCCCATGCTCTCTAGATCGCTCAACATCGTTTGACAAGATGGACATACCAATATGTGTGACTCCACTTGCACTTTTTCGATAGGTGATAGTTCTGAGTCCATATAGGCAGATAGGAGTACGTTCACCTCTTTGCACTGCATCAGTTTAACCTCCCTCCGAGCTTAGAAGTTCACGACGTAACTGCAAACGCGCATTGTGAATTCGAGATCGAACTGTCCCGATAGGGATTTCCAGTATGTTTGAAATGTCTTCGTACTCAAATCCCTGTATATCACGTAATACGAGTACCATTCTGTGTTCTGGGGACAGGGAATTCATCCCCCGTTGTAAATCAATTCGTGCGTCGGCAGCCTGTGATTCATTCTTGTTTGATGCTAATCTCTCTAGAGCAACATTTGATTGCGGAATGTGCCGATGCTTTTCGATCCAATCTAATGCAGTTCGAGCAGTGATACGGGCAATCCATGTCGGAAACGTCCTTTCCTCTTTAAGGTTTTTAACGGACAAGAACACCTTTACGAAGGTTTCTTGTGCAACATCTTTTGCATCAGAATGGTGCTGTGTCACACCGTATGCTGTGCGGTACACGAAGTCTTGATAATTACGAACAATCGTTTCAAAGGCATCTATTTCACCGCGTTTCGCACGGCGCACTAGATGAATATCAACATCATCCAATCGGGGATCACCCCTGTCGCTTCAACAAATATCCAGCTATCCATAGACCGAACATGACAATCGCGCCAACAGCAATCCAATCACCCATCTTTGAATAGGCTCCAAGGAACAGCGAAGCAGCCCCAATGTAGTAGGGTAGAATCGCCACAGAACCAGTCCAGAAATAACGCCAGAATGAAATGCTTGTCACTGTACCTATCATAAGCTTTGCACAAAAGCCGGGACAGGTAGTAACCGCACGAACAGTAACCCGACCGCACCTCGTTTGGCGATCCACCGTTCGATTCGTTCGAAGCGATCAACAGGTAGGCGCGTACGAAGAATCGGGGAGATAAAGTAGCGGGCTAACATAAATGTAAATACAGAACCCAACATCGCCCCCGACCAAGAATACAGCCCACCGTAAACAACTCCAAACACTTTGAAGTACATGACGAGCAACCCTTCGGAAGGAACAGGGGTCATACATATTCCTGCCATCAATACAACGGCCAAAACCACTCCAAGAACGCCCCAAGAACGAATGATATGAGACATCGCATTCAGCCGATCAAAATATAAAAACGACGAAACAGCTAAGACCGTGAAAACAGTAATTAGAATGCCAATAAATTTACGACTATTTTTTGCCCACCGTTCCGAAAATTAAAGACCCCAAATCTCGCCATCGTTGCGCTCACGTTGGACACTTTGTCACCCCCCATTGCAGTAACCCAACTACAAAGACGGCACAAACACAAAATCGGTTCACCTTCAGCAAAAAAATATGGAGACCACATGCGGACTCCTCTAAGCTATATGACGGATCGCATCAATGAGTATCCATATCCCAAGTAGCCCAAGCACAATGCCCGCCAACTTCTCCGACCACTCTCCGAGGTATCGTTTCAACCGACCTCCGAAAGTCCGACCAATAATAGTGAACAATGTTTTCGCTAACATAAAAGTTGACCATATGCAGCCTGGTCAGCTTTTAGATTGACAAACACATGGTGACGAAGTGGTATGTCATCGATCCTATTTTGAGTGTCCTGATTGCTTTGCTAATTGCCTCAGGAGCGTGGAGAATTGTAAAGCAAACAGTCGGGATTCTCATGGAAGGTACGCCAATGGGAATGGATTTGCCGAAAGTCATTCAAGAAATCAAATCAGTTGCAGGTGTTCACGATGTACATGATGTGCACGTATGGGGTATTACGAGCGGAAAAAACGCCATGTCGTGTCATATTGTGCTGGATGGCAGTACGTCTATCCGAGACAGTCAAAACATTCTACGAGACTTGGAGCATCGCATGGTCCATATGAATATCGGTCATGTGACGATTCAAACGGAAGATGGAAAACATCCTCATGACAATTCGGAACTTTGCGCTGCGGTGGAAACAGAACATCATCATTAAAGGAAATGGGACATATACGAACCCTCCAATTAAGAAATTTTCAACACACCATACATCCCCTGCTGTGCATGACCGGGAACCGGGCATAGGTAGTAATAGGAACCCTTTTGCAAATTTAACTGTCCATCCCTTGAATAGAATTTTGCTGTGTTGAGCGATTGAGTCGTGCGCTGAGATAATGGCGGTAGCAAAAAGTCATTATTGATCGACATCATCGGCATTTGAGAGTACGGAGGCGGCGTGGTTGTAACCTCGAATCCGTGCACGTATCCCCAATCTGGATTCACCAATGTCACATGAATCCTCGCACCTACCGGGATCGTGATCGTCGGATTTACGAGTCCTTCGATCTCCCACGTCATGTTTGGGACACCGTGCGGAGAAGCCAGTGCAACGAGATTGACGTTTGATCCCGTGTAGATCACTGTTTTCGCGGCCTTGTTTATTGTTGCGCCGACTTCTCCTTTCTTCACAAGCTGTTGCAACTGAGCGTAGCTCATTGCAGGTGAGTTTGAAGTCCTGGAGCCGTTCATCATCTCGCCGCCCATCATCCCGCTACTTCCTCCACCCATCATCGACCCCATGCCGAAGCGTCCACCTGAGCGATTGAACAACATTCCACCAAAAAAGAGAACGGCCGCTAGTAAGACAACCACCAAGACGATCAAAGTCATCAATAACGGTGACGTTTTTCGATTGCGAACCATGAAGATCCTCCCTCATCTTGAATGTTCCCCAAAAAATTAAATACGCAGGCAATTAATTTGGGGAAACAGGCACCATCGTCGTGCCTAGGCCATACCACATCGCCCAGAAGTCCACCGAGGACGACTCACCTCTCCAGTATCTCTTACTTGGCTTCGTCGATCGCCTTGATAAGACTGGCTTCCACGCCTTCAGCGATGCCTGCCAGTGCCGGATCGCCGATTACGTTCATCAGCATACTCGGCTTCGGCAACCCAATATATGTATTGCCATCTGCTTGATAGACGACAACCTTGCAAGGCAGAAAGTATCCGACAAGCGGGTTCTGCGTCAGCACCTTTTTGGCCTCATGGGGATTACACACCTCAAGCACTCGGTATGGCGTGATGAAATCCACGCCCTTTTCTTGCAATTTCGCTGGAAGATCCAGTTGCCAAAGCACTCCAAACTTGTTCACCTGCAAACTGACCTCGAGCGCTTGCACTGCTTCGTCCACTGTCTTCTTCGTCGTAACTGAGTAGTGAAAATCCATCCTTGTACCCCCTCATTATCTTAATCGCATCAACAAATCAATGGCTTCCTTGACGACCTTTTCCGCAGACTGTTGGCCAGCAACCTCTTCTCGGATACACTTTGCCATATTATTCCAACAACATGATGACCCGATCCACAGCAGACCGGATTGCTGTCAACTGGCTGACAACTTCCTTGCGGCTCTTGTCCTGCTCCATCATGCCGAGAACGCCTCGCACCTGAACTTCAATCCGTTTCAGCCGATTTTTCATCTGCTCATTGTATTCCATCCTTGTCATCCCCCGCTGTGACTATTCATATACCCTATACAGTAACTATCACGATACATCAAACATAAACCTTCTATCCCGATTGACATTCAAAACGCCTCCTATTTCACCGTTTTCCCTTGCCAAGCCATGATGCTGCCGGAGACATTGGTTACCTTGGAGAAGCCGCTTTTCTTCAGGACACTTGCCGCCTGCATGCTCCTCGCACCGATCCGGCATATCACCACAATTTCTTTGTTTCTTGATAATGCTTCGACCTCTCGACGGATTCGGCCGAGGGGGATATTTCGAAAACTTTGCACGTGCCCAGAATTGTATTCCTGGGGTTCACGAACATCGATAAACTCCAGCCTGTCAGCACCCTTCACCTGAAGACGTAATTGAAGTTCCCTCGAACCAATCGACGTAACACCTCTCGCCGGCTCCATCCGGCACACGACCATGAACACAACAACAATCAACAAGAGAATCCAAATAGAGTTTTGCATTTTTACCCATCCTACCAATGAAAAGCCAACAAATTGTCGTACAGCATATACGCAGCTACCACAATAATGATCACGGAAAATATGACTTGCAGCGCCCGCTTGTTCTTGCCCAAACGGCTGGATAGCAGCGTGCCACCAACACCTCCAACAATACCGCCTATCACATAGAGGACGAAAACCCACCAATCCACAAGCCCAGAAATAGCGTACGACACGGCTGTGGTCAGACCAAATGCACCAACTGACAACAGTGAGCTTCCAATTGCCTCAATCATAATCATCCCTGTTGCAAACATTAGGCCTGGAACAATGAGAAATCCGCCACCGATACCAAAGAAGCCGGAAACTATTCCCGTAGCAGCACCCGTACCAAGGACTCGGCCCATCTTGATATTCTGTTTACGCATGTCTGGCTCACCTTGTTGTTTTGTTCTCAACATCTTTACGGCAATCACAAGCATAAGAATTGCAAACAGAAACAGCAGGGCCTTCCCATCGACCATTTTGCCGAGCACCGATCCGCCCACGGCCCCAATGGCTCCTGGAATCGCAAACAAAATTGCGGCCTTCCACCGTACGTGTCCCGCCCGCCAATGGGAGATGAGGTTGATGAATGCGTTGACAGCCACAGCGAGAGCCGTAGTACCAATCACTACGTGGGCGTCATGAATTCCGACAACATATAACAGAAGAGGTACTGCGAGAATCGAACCACCGCCACCAATGAGTCCAAGGGTGAAACCCACCAATCCGCCAGATACAATCGCAAACACGGTCTGTACTGTGGTCATGTGTATAACAATCACCACATTGCCCCCTTTCAAAGTCATTCAAATATATACATATAGGTGTATGGGTATATAACTGAACAAATGAGTAGGCCGGTAAAAGAGCCTCCTATGTGGGGGGCTTTGCCCCTGCCTAAGAACTATTCGTTTAACCTACATTTGTGAAGAACTGGTAGACAGAGTCCTCGATCCCGATGCTGTTATGGGTATGAAGCTTGCTTGAAATACCACTATACCCAACGGGGTATAGTGTATATCTGAAAATCAGACATGTCAATAAGTCAATACCCGCCTGTCACTCCGGTGGAAAACGTTTTTGATGCCATTATTTTTGTTGTTGCTATGTATTGTGTAACTTCTATAAATCGACAGTAAATTCAATTAGCACATGGTAAAGTGAGGGTGGGACGTATAGCCTTTAGCACCTGCGACTGCTGCAGAATCACAGGACAAAATCGAATTGATGGTTTTCAAAAAACGCTTTAGTGATACGAAGATTTAGGTTACGGGGGATCACAAAGTTGAAACGGTTAATGTTGGTCGCCTCACTTGCGCTACTAGGAATGTTAATTGATTCGGCTTATGCCACGTCCAATCCCATTTCCCAAGCAGCGGTGGCTAGCCAGGAAGCGAATTATCTAACAAAGGTCTTTCAAGCGACCAACGCGCATGCCGTCGGATTTGTAATACACGACTACAGCACAGTAAATCATAGTTATTTGCCCTCAGCAAGTACCCAGCATCTAGCTATTGATGTCGCCAATAAATTAGGGCTTACCGGTCTACGAGGGAAAGCACAAATTAAAGTAGGGGAGCATCTCGTGGAATTAAGTGGAAGGTGGCCACAAATGGAGGTTTTGGTCGTTGTGAGCAGCTTGAATCATACTGTTATGGGCCATTTAGACCTGCAAAATGACACAACGGTAGTGATTCGAGCGGTATCTAATACCGACTCCCTGAAGTCGTTACAGTTACGGATGAACTCCATTGTAAACGCCTTGTCCGAATCACACATTACCCCACAAATTGATGCTTACATCCATGGCACACTTCCCAGTAAGCTGACTCAAACCCAGACTGCCAAGGTGGTTGCACACGCCCTCACAAGCGTAGACGCTCACCAGGTAGAGGCCCTTCAAACCCAAGACATATCGAGTGTATCCGCATATTCCCCCCAAGACTCTTTGTACATCGTAACTGGTCAAAGCAAGATGAATTTGCAGGTAGCACTTCACTTCGATCCGAACCAAGGAAACACGAACGTAGACGTCGGTGTTCCGTTCATCACTGACAATTACTAAGTACATAGTAAAATGAACCAGTCGCCATCAGCGAATTGCAGTCAATATTAAGTACAAACCATTGCTCAGTTTGACCACGTCGCCAACAACGGCCAATGCGATTTCCCGCATCAAAACCTCTTGCTCTTTATCGTCCTTTGCTCGAATAAAAATTGCATTTCCAGGATTTATTTGTTCAAGGGAATGTGAGAGTGTACCAATGAGAGCGTAAATCTGCATCGGATTACTCATGCCGATTCACCCAGTTTCGAAGCGGAGAATGCGTCTTTTTGGAAGTCTCAAGAACTGGGGTATGCCTTACAATTTGAATCATTCTTTCTTCGTCGCGAATAATTGGCACAATGGCAAAAGCGATACGCCCATCATCATAGTTTTTCCTCATGTAATGATATCTCTTAACGCCAAGACCTCGCGTCAGTTCAAACAAGATTGCCTGCCGCTGTCCAAAATTGTCAAGAGTCACTCTAAAGTGCTGGTGTTTCGGTTTTACCATCACCGCCATCCCTTCTGTTATGAGCATCTCCTGCCCCCGTTCGATGCCAACTCTATTGGATACAAACATGCCGTCAACGTACAACTCATGATTACGAATATGGATCTGTGCGACAGTAACTTCCGCTAAATCAGCGATAATTTGACCCTTCGTCATGCGAGACAATAGGACAAACACACAGATCCCACCAGCAATTCCCGCGATTACACGTAATGACGGAGAGTTATGTTCCATCACTTCCATAATTATGCCGATAACGAGTGCTACACTGAGTGCGGAATAGTTTCTGGCTTCAAACGTTTTTGAAATCCCATCAATGTAGGCGTGTCCTCGGTGCGTATACTCGACATCTTCCAACAAGAGCAAACTCTTCTGCTCCAATTGGCGAACTGCTTGGAACTGTCGAATGGCGAGGGCCAGAAATGTCACAGCAGTAAAGTTCCCCGTCATGATTGCCGGAACCATCACCGCCCCTAATAACGCCGCCACAAAACCCATAACTACCTGGTTCAGATATCCATTTGGAAACGTTGGATATTGCCGATAGTCTTCCCGGAGTGTAGCAATTCTGCTCATTGTCCCGCAGATAACCGCCGTGATAATTTCAACGAGATGTGGAGTCGAAAGTAGTTGTGAACGCACCTGACGCATCCTTCCAAAATTCTTCTAAGACAGTATTCCCATAAATGACATCAACATGCCAAAAATTCCACTCACCCAGCGTGAAGAGAATTGAGCCTGGAATGCCCACCCTCGTATACCACTATTTCACCAATGCAAGTCTGATAGCGTCGTGATAGGGTTTTGGCGATACACAACAACGCCGAATCCTGATAAAGGTACGGGGGACAACTCTTGGGGTGAATGTGCTTGCACTAGGGCAATCCCTGCCCGAACCCGTCAACTAACCTCGGAGGCATAAGGGGGACACCATGAGTAAACAGCGTTCTAAACAGATGACTCGTGTGATTCTATCGGGAGTCACTGGTCTAATGGCTTTGGGAAGTTTTTCAACGATCGCCCAGGCAGCAACCACACGTAGTGCCGTTGAGGTAACTCGGGCAGCATATCTCTTTTCAACTCCACATTTAGGTTCACACCGAATTGCGTTAGAATCAACGGGGAGTTCTCTACAAACCTTGTCGGGCAGCACGCAAGCTTGGTGGCACGTGAAAGATAGCTTGGGGCGAACTGGCTACATCACAAGGAATACCCACTGGACAACCACCTTGAGTGAAGGAACATCCGCCACGACAACAAGTGGACAAGTATCTACATCAACCGCGGGATCCGCAACCACTTCCAGCCAACTACCCCCTGGTGTCCGGTATGATTCTAGTGTTCACCCGCTTGCACCACTGAATGCAAGCTATCAGGCAAAAGTCGATGCCGTACTGCAAGTTGCCAAAGGCAAATTGGGTACACCATACATTTGGGGTCACAACGAAGATAGAGGACAATACGGATTTGATTGCTCCAATTACACTGCGTACGTGTATCACCACGCGTTAGGATATAAAATGAGCGGTGCATCTCAAGTGCAGTACCATAGCGTCGGCACGCCGGTTCCTATCAAGAACATGCGTCCAGGCGACCTGGTGATTATGGATAAAGGCGGTCACGTCGGAATTTATGTGGGCAATGGGCAAATGATTCAGGAAGGCGGCGGACTGAAAAAGGTTGGGTACCTGCCGTTACATCCTGGCTCCTACTGGTACAAGCACATTACTGTTGTGAAGCGTATGTTCTGACGCAGGGTGGCCCGTTGGCCACTCTGTCCTAGCTATTCCGCCCAGGAGCTATGCTTTCCAGATGAGCCCATGGGAACCAAGACACGATTTATCCATAATATTTGTGGATGAGATGCCACTCCAACTGGTTTTTATCCAATCATCAAATGATATAGTCATTCGAACCCGATTTTCTCCGTTGATGTGGTCTGGATACGGATCACCGTCCTTTTCCAACCCCAGCTTCTGTGCACATCGAATCATTCGATGATTGGCCGATTTGGTGGTCAAACATATCGTCATCGGTGATACTCGACGGAAGATAAAATCTACCCAGAGTGCAAGGGCATTCGTCCCACATCCATTGTTCCACTTTTTGGGTTCAAAAATTGCAATGCCCACTTCGATAGTCTGAGTTACCCTCGATTCCCAATCATACAGTACTATCCCGATGATTGTCCCACCTACCTCGATTAACAACCAACGGTCCAAGCTCTGGCGATCCAAATGCGATTGCATACGCTCCATATACTCTTCAAAAGTGATTTTCGCACTCGGATCCTTCACTTCATCGGAATCACGCCAAGTCGCGTATTCATCCGCAAAGAACCTCTGAAAAAGAACGGATAGGTCCCTCTGTTCAATACTTCGCAGCACAATTTCCGCCACAGTCATTCTCACATGATGTAACACGTCCCGCCACCTTCTTTTTGGTTTTGGTTGCATGGTAGAATTGAAACGCTTATGCTGAAGCCAAGAATAGCAAAAGGAAGCGAGAATTATGAAAAAATTAGTATTGCCACTTCTAGCTATGGCATTGTTCCTAGCCGGATGTGGGACAACTAGGTCAGCAGAAACAAACACCGCCAAGAACCAAACGACAAATGTCTCTACGAGTCAAGCCATTTCCAAGGGTCCCTTGGTTGGAAAATTAGCCCCAGGTTTCTCGTTACAAACGTTGAATGAGAAATCCACGGTTAGTCTTCAACAACTTCTGGCAAAAAAAAAGGTTGTATTCATCAACGCTTGGGCTTCTTGGTGCTATCCGTGTCAACAGGAAACACCTGATTTAATCGCAATGTCCAAAAAATATGCTGGTAAAGTCGAATTTGTTGGCGTCAACATGACAAGTGATGACTCCGTTTCAGCGGCAAAGACTTTCGTTCAGAAATATGGCATATCATACCCTGTGCTCCTTGACTTAAAAGGAACTTTCGCACATGACTATCAAGTTATTGGATATCCTACAACGTTCGTCCTTGATCCAAATGGCACTCTTGTCAATGCTCACATTGGAATACTATCCAAATTGCAAATTCAGCAACTCATCAATCAAGCCCTGTCCGGAGTTGCGACACATTAAAACGGCGGGAAGGTTACCCCCTCCCGCCAATCTACATCCTTTCCTCATTCCGTCTCATAACCAGCGTCGTCGACGGCTTCCTTTAGAGATGCCACACTGGTCTTGTTTTCATCGAAGGTCACGGTTGCCGTTGCCCCATTGAGATCAACCTTGGCTTCTTGTACGCCCTGTACACCAGTGAGTGCCTTCGTGACCGAATTCACACATCCGCCGCATGTCATGCCTTTTACTGTAATCGTTGCTGTTGCCATATCTTTCATCTCCCTTTGTATGATGGTCGTTTTGAAATCCCAACTTATCTTGTATTACACCTATGATTCCTAGCTACACCCCCCTTCCCAGGCACAGGCGACGGAGTAACAAGCTGTTTGAAATGACGCTCACGGAACTGAGCGCCATCGCCGCGCCGGCAATGACCGGGCTTAATATCCCGGCGGCGGCAAGCGGGATGCCAAGCACGTTGTAGAAGAAAGCCCAGAACAGATTCTGACGAATCTTCCTCATTGTTGCCTTGGACAGATAAATGGCATCGACCACTCCATGCGTCCGTGCATTCATCAGCGCAATATCTGCAGCTTCAATCGCCACATCGGCACCAGTCCCCATCGCGATACCAACATCAGCCGCTGCCAGAGCCGGGGCATCATTGATGCCGTCCCCAACCATGGCTACAATTCGACCATCCTTGCGAAGTGACTCTACCTTTGTTGCTTTGTCAGCCGGTAGTACCCCAGCGATTACGTTGGTGATCCCCACCTGTGCAGCGACCGCATTCGCTGTTCGTTCGTTATCTCCCGTAATCATCCATACTTCGATGTCCATATTCTGCAACTCACGAACGGTACTCTTTGCATCCTCTTTCAGGGTGTCTGCAATCGCCACGACGCCCATTACCCGATTTGCATCGGCAACCATGACGGCAGTCATACCCGCTTCTTCAAATACGGACAAGACATCGTCTGGGATGCGTTCAACACCTTGCTCAGTCAGCCAGCGACGATTCCCAATTCGAATTGTCTGGCCATCAACCTGACCTTCAATCCCTTTTCCTGGTATTGCTTCGACATGCGATACCGCTTGTCCAGCAAGCCCTTGTTCTTCCGCATACCTTACTACCGCTGCACCGAGCGGGTGCTCGCTTTGCGATTCGAGCGCCGCGGCCAACCGAAGCAGCTCAGCTTCAGAAACTCCTTCACCCGTCCAGAGATCCGCCACGGTCGGCTTCCCTGATGTGATGGTTCCCGTTTTATCGAAGATTACGGTGTTGATTTTGTGAGCCAGTTCGAGATGCTCACCACCCTTGATGAGAATCCCGGATTCTGCACCAAGGCCTGTACCAACCATGATCGCAGTCGGTGTGGCCAATCCCAGGGAACACGGACATGCGATGACCATTACGGCTACTGCAGCAATCAATCCATGTGACCAGCCACCGAATATCCCCCAAAGAACGAGCGTTACCAGCGCGATCGCGAGCACGATGGGTACAAAAATGCCCGAGATTTTGTCTGCGAGTCTTTGCACAGGTGCCTTGGAACCTTGCGCTTGGTCAACTAAGCGGATGACTTGCGCCAAGGCGGTATCGGCTCCAACCTTGGTAACTGCCATGGTAAAGGCACGTGTTTGGTTGACCGAAGCCCCAACCACCGGATCACCCGTCTGCTTCTCTACAGGCAAAGGCTCTCCAGTGAGAAAAGATTCATCGACTGAGGTGCCGCCCTCGGTAATCACCCCGTCGGTCGGAACCTTCTCACCAGGACGAACTCTCACGATGTCCCCGACTCGCAGTTGTTCCACCGGTACGTCACTTTCCTGAGCATCGTGCACCACGTGGGCAACTTTCGCGCCGAGCTTCGCCAACGCCTCTAAGGCCGAGCTGGATTTTGCCTTGGCCCTGGCCTCCAGCAGTTTCCCCATGAAAATCAACGTAATGACCGTCGCAGAAGAGTCGAAGTAAATATTCGAACTCCCTATGAATGTAAGAACCACACTGTAAACGTAGGCAACGGATGTGCCAAGTGCGACCAACACGTCCATGTTGGCTGCCCCGCCTCGAAGGGAGTGATATGCTCCTTTATAAAATCGCCACCCAACGTAAAACTGGACAGGTGTGGCAAGAACAAAGCTTACCCAATTTGGAAGAAATGCCATCCCGCCCGCCAACATGT
The DNA here is from genome assembly GCF_001516615.1 of Ferroacidibacillus organovorans. Taxonomy (GTDB): domain Bacteria; phylum Bacillota; class Bacilli; order Alicyclobacillales; family SLC66; genus Ferroacidibacillus; species Ferroacidibacillus ferrooxidans_B. The sequence continues at coordinate 63,968 of NZ_LPVJ01000031.1, forward strand.
AGAACATTTGTGCAACTAACGGTGCCGTTAGCACAACTGAAAACCAGAATTTTACTAGCTCACGTTTATACGCCTGCTGCTTCCGAAGCTTCTCCACTTCTGCCGCCTGCTTGGAAGCGAGTGTTGCCCCATACCCGGCCTTTTCAACTGCTTGATGATATCCGCTTCCTGAATGACTCCCGGAACATAAGCGACATGCGCTTTTTCAGAAGCCAAGTTGACATTCACCGATTTAACCGCATCCACCCTGCCGACCACTTTCTCAATTCGAGCAGCGCAAGCGGCACAAGTCATCCCTGTAATGCTGAGATCAACCTCGCGGATAGGAACCGCGTATCCCGTCTTTTCAATTTTCTCTACAACATCTTTCCAAGTGGTTTCCCCATCCAGAACCACTCGCGCCCGTTCGGAGGCGAGATTGACGTTGATTTCTTTCACACCTGGAAGCTTGGAAACATTCTTTTCAATCCGTGCTGCACATGCGGCACAGGTCATGCCATCAACTGGCAGTGTGACTTCTGCAACTTCGGACATAATCTCACCTCCTGGTTTTCTCCGTTATGCTTTTGTGAATTGCCGAATAATTTCCATCAATTCGTCGATTTTCTCGGTACTGTCCGCATTCGCTGACAGTGCATCTTTGACGCATCCTCGCGTATGCGAGTCAAGAATAGACAAGGCAACTTGGTGAGTGGCGCTCTTTATCGCGGCCAACTGAACGAGGATGTCCACGCAGTATCGACCTTCTTCAACCATCTTATGAACGCCTCGAACCTGACCTTCGATTCGTTTTAGTCGGCCCAAGAGTTTTGCACTTTGTGAAGCATATCCGTGCGTTGACTTTTCCATAAAACCATCCCCTTTATTTCAAATATACAATACCCCTGTACGGTAATTTAGTCAACATGCCACATATAAGACCAATAGCCAAACTCATAATCGTCGTCGATTTGGGCGGCCAAACACTTTCGACTGTGCATATCCTGCCCATGACGAGAGGGGGCATTTGCCATGCACAGTCTAAGATTGGGCACAACCAAGTTGGTTGCACCCAATATCGGATTTCTTCCGTATCAAATATATCATGGGATCAAGCATTTTCATCTGATTGCGGAACCCGTTCAACAAGCCTTGACGAACGGTGTGACCATCAAAGCGTGGGGATATAACGGGTCAACACCCGGTCCTGTCATGGTTGTGTCTCAAGGAGACCGAATCCAAGTTGCTTTTACCAATCGTTTGCTAGAAGAGACATCCATTCACTGGCACGGCCTCATCGTACCGAACACTGTGGATGGCGTTCCGGGAATCGGAGCTGGTCCTGTCGTAAAACCAGGTGAGACGTACGTATATGACTTTGTTATCCGCCAAGCTGGAACTTTTATGTACCATGCACATACCATGGACGCTCAGCAAGAAATGATGGGTCTTGCTGGGATGATTGTATCTTTGCCGGAGCGCCAAACAGTGAACCGGGAATACATCATCCTCTTGCAGGAATGGGCGGTGAAAATGGGATCCGACATGGGTATGAGTGGTATGGGGCAAACATCCATGGCGCCAAAGAGCGACATGCAGTCACCGATGGAGAAAACCACCGAGCAAAAGCCGAGCGGTAAAGCCTTTGACATCGACCCGATGAGCATGGACTACAATTACTTTACCATGAATGGAAAATCATTTCCTGACACCACGCCCCTTCGTGTGCGATATGGTGAAAAGGTTCGCATTCGCTTAGGAAACCTGAGTATGGACTCACATCCCATGCACTTGCATGGACATGAGTTTCAAGTTGCCGCAGGAGACGGATCGACGATCCCAATTCCATGGTTCAAGAATACGATCAACGTCGCCCCCGGTGAGACATGGGATATCGAGTTCCAGGCCAATAATCCAGGCATATGGGCGTTTCATTGTCACAAGCCACATCACACAACGAACGATCACATGAGAGACATGGGTGGTATGTTTACGACGTTGAAATATAGCCGGTGAAGTACAATATGACCGAGAGCAAGAGCCCGGTCATCGAAATTGAGCGCGTCGAACCACCGTGAGATACAGCATCACTTCAATCGCGACGAGAACGCACTGAATGACCCAAATCACGGTAGAATCAATCATCCCAATGAGCATTACGCTCATAGAAACACTCATCAGCGTTGCTATGCAAGATTCAGTCATATCAAGAACGCTAAACGGCTTCATCATCAAAACCATAGGCAAACAGACGGTAGCAACCGGAATAATGATGGCTAGGCTTTTGCTGCCTGTGGTCAATTCGATAAGCATGGCAAAAATGAACGCCAAAGACATGCTGTTCAGCATGCAAATCCGCATTTGTAACGATTTGTTGACATGGTGCATTTTTGCCACGATTTTGTAACAGGCAATAAAGCCGACAATCGATCCAAAGAAGCTCGTAACCAGCAACAAGTCTCACCACTCCAGCGCGTCATCATATGATACCCTCTACAGGTATATATGCTGAAACTACGCCAGGCTTGCCTACAACTAGGAAGTAACAACTACCTGTAATGGGCTGCTCTTCATTTTAATGATGGCGTACCTATTGGCCTTTGCATGTGGTCACTCATTCATGAGCATGTCCCGAATGATGTGCTTCCTGGTGATTATGCGCTGGATGAGAACCTCCATGGCCCATCATGTGTGAACTGCCCATCCCATGCTTCATTCCCCTTGCGACCATCCACCAGTTGATTGGATAGGTCACAATGGAACCGACCAAAATACTGATAGACATCACCAGCCAGAATGTCGGTGACCACGGGGACATCACAGACCACCCGCGCATGAGGAAATACATCGTTGGGAACATGCCCACCACCATGAACGTCAGCGATAAGAGTTCAGCCCAGAAGCCCGTGCGAACAGCGGATCGAAAGGAAATCTGGTTCATGTGCATAATCGGGATGGTTTGAAACAGAAGCCAACCAACCAGAAAACCCACAATGTATTCTACCCCCATGTCGACATACATGGGGGTGCCAAGCGATGAGGTGACAGCGGCAGCCGCCACAATGCCTAAGGCATCTCCTGCGACGCAGTGGATCACAGAACCCGTCGCCTGTTTCCACATGGGCGAAACAAACTTGTCATGTGTACCTGGCTCTGGCTCTCGACAACTCGTGACGTAGATTAAAATCCCAAGAACGCCAAGGTAAAGTGTGATTAGTACCCACGCCACTTTCATCATGTTCATAATCTCAGGTTGATGACGTAGATCATATATGAGCCAAATCACACTAACGATGGAGAGAGCGCCCCACAATGTAGCAACTATATTCATTCTTTCACCTCTCTCGCTGAACGGTACGACTGTTATTATCGGCAATCATTCCTGCTTTAACACACTGTCGGCGAAAAGGGTGGCCAGCGAATCGCTTGCCACCCGAGATATGTGCCGATCAAGTTCCATTCATCGTGGTCGACGCCATTTTCATTCCGCCCATGGAGTTGTTCATTGAAGACGATGCTTCAGTGTTTCCCTCGGAAGAATTGGAGCTTGAAGACGTTTTTGGTTGCCCATCCTGATTGAAAAATGGCGGCCAAGGAGTCCCCTGATAATGGAACACAGTCAGCATGCCACCTTCTTGACCGTTAAGTCCCGATGTATGATGTGGCAAATGGCAATGGAAAACCCACGTTCCTGGATTGTTCGCTGTGAACTCAATGTCATACGTTTCCCCAACGCCCACATTGATGGTGTTGGCCAGATACTGCGCCGATTTCGGTAAAGGGTTGCCATCCTTAGCAACAACCAAAAAGTTATGTCCATGCAAGTGTAGCGGATGGCTTTGCATGCTCAGATTGCCAATTCTCACGAGAACCCTTTCGCCTTTTTTCACTTCCATCGGTGTCGTTGCCGGGAACTGCTTTCCATTGAAGGTAAATATGTTCCAGTTCATACCCTCCGGATTGACATCGTACGTTCCGGCTGGCACCTGACCCTCACCGTACGCCGGCATACTCATTCCGCCCATACTACCCGGCTTCTGTAACTGCCATTCTTGCAGAAGAATTGTATAGTCTCGATTGACTGTCTGCCCGTCAATTTTACCACCATTCTTCGGTAAAGAAATGAACATACCGTCAAGCCCCATCATCTCTTGGGTGGAAGGCTGAACATGTGAATGGTACATAAACGTGCCTACTTGTTTAACGGTGAATTCATATGCATAACTCTTCCCCGGTTGAATGGCCGGGCCTGGTTCTAGACCGGGAACACCGTCCATGTTGTTGGGTACAATGAGCCCGTGCCAATGAACACTGGTTGGCACTTTCAAATGGTTGCTCACCACAATTTTAACCCTATCGCCTTCGTGAACAACGATGGTGGGGCCGGGGGTGCTCCCGTTATATCCCCATGCGTTCATAAAGACACCCTTTGAAACTTCCTGCTTCACCGGTTCAGCGACTAAGTGAAACACTTTCACACCATGTTCAACCCTGTATTGTGCCTGTGGTGTATCGGGTGTTACCACCTTCGCCTCACTTGTTGCGGCAGACGCAACAGCACCTTGTGTATGCCAAACTCCCCATCCAATGGCTGCGACAGCCACGACCAAAATCCCAACGATTAGAGTACGTAAGCGATTCTTCTTCAAGTATTCCACCCCCAACGAATACTATACGGGGGTACTGTACTTAGTTCAAGTGATATGTTATCCTTAGGTCTAATGTTTCATGTTTTTGTCACAACGCAGTCCAATCTGGAAACAAAGAAAGGGGGCCACCGTAAATCTCTACGTGAGCACATTTCAGGATTCGCTTGATACCGAAACAGACCTTCAACATTTCTGTGACAAGATGACTTCAAGGATTGGTCCAGATGCACGAGGTATATAATGAGCTTTAAGCGTTGTTGTCAATGCGAAAACAAGGGAGCTGAATACACTTGAGTATACTGAGAGAATTGTTCGGAGGCGGGCACCACGGTGGGCATGGAGAAAACCATGGCGGGCACGGAGAGCACCACGGCGGGCATGGAGAACACCACGATGGGCACGAAGAACACCATGGCGGGCATGAAGAACACCACGGTGGGCACGAAGAACACCACGGTGGGCACGAAGAACACCATGGCGGGCATGGAGAACACCACGGTGGGCATGGAGAACACCATGGTGGGCACGGAGAGCACCATGGCGGGCATCACGGTCGAATTTGGCACGATTAAGTACAAAAGGTCGGTCCTTTGCGGCCGACCTTTTGTGATCTTCGTTTAAGGCATGTTCGCTGGGATTTGATACGATGGGGGTGAGACAAACTTTGGGCCGATTTCAATCACAATATTTTCTTGATTCTTGAGCTTGATCGACCTGAGATCTCCTTTGAATAGCTGACCGTTCACGAACACCTTGACTGATTTACCTAAGATTGCTTTCGGATATTGCTGCCAGATGTCAAGAAATTGTCCAAATGTAAAGTTACGCTGGGTTGGGGCCTCCACATGAATGACACCAGTGGTATCATGGGTGTGGATCCAGTACAAACAGGAACCGCTATTGTGTATCCCAATTTGCGACGGAATAGTCGTCTGTTTCCCATTATCAATGATGTACAAATGTGTGTGTGACCGCACTTGGGAATGTTCAGTACTGTCACAAGATATGCCATCAACCGTGGGGAATCCTCCACCAGCTTCACTTCCCGCTGGATGCTTCTGATTGTACCCATACAGTACAAGAAAAAATGCGACCACCACAGCCGCTACAATCGCTGAAAATATGGCCGTTCCTTTACTCATTTCTTCACCTCAATATCGTGTAATGCAACAGCCTTCCCAACCCTTACAGTCGTCTCGCCACGCCGCTTTTCATATTCCTCGGCATCGATTTGACGTATAGCACACCCCATAAGACAAATCCAACAACGGTCGAACTCACCATCAGTGGTATGTTGGTCGTCATGTACATGCCCAAGTACATAATGACACCACCAACAAGGGACGGAATGATAAATCCTCTGCGGCGGATACCGATTGAAAGTGTAACCAACAAGACGGAAACTAACAAAATGACGGGGCCGAATCTGAGGATCGTCTCAAGCCATCCAGGTGACGACCCCGACATGCCATTCATTCCCATACCGGACATGGACATAGCCGACATCGATCCCGAAACAATCGCACCCGCGACACCTACTGCCGCCAAGATCATGGATCCCATACAAACGATACAGCCGACAATACCAAGGATACCGCTCATTCGACTGCTAAATTTCATCCCGCGCTTCATCAGCCATCCCTCCCCACACCCGGGTCCATAAACATTACCCAATTTGAAACGCCTGATTCTACCCTACCCCGGCATTGTACTGAGTGTCAATTGACTGCATGAACATGCCTCAATTTGGACACGTTATGGGCGAACATCCCATCTTGGAAAGGGGTAGAATGTTTTGGCGATGCAAATGAGCATGGTGTCTACCGAGAAATATCAGGCCTGCATTGACTCATGTAAGGCTTGCGGTGCAGAGTGCGAGAAGTGTGCAACAAACTGTTGTAGAATGTCGGATGCGTCACACATGGGTAAATGCACGGAACTGTGTCGAGATTGCGCCAATATCTGTGAGTTATCTGCACAGTTTATGTCCAGAGACAGTCAGTTTGCAAAACAGGTATGTGGGCTGTGTGCGACGATTTGCGAAGCGTGCGCAGCCGAATGTGCTAAACACGACAACCCAACTTGCCAAAGCTGTGCTGATGCATGTCGTAATTGCGCAACTGAATGTCGTAGGATGTCGGCATAAAGGATAACAGGGAGGCGTTTTCCTCCCTGTTGTTGGTTTCTACACTCTAATCAATTCCTGTTAACTTGCACCCTTCTCCTTTACTTTCAACAACGCTCGCCATATGGAAGAACCACCAATACCAGCCACAATGACAATGACCAGAAGCAAAGCGACGTTGATAGTATCCAGGTTGTGAATATGTATCCCTGTTGCAATCCCCCAATCCATCAGTCCCGGCATCCAGAATGCAATGATTGCAATAAAAACAAATAAAATCCCTCCATAAAGGAGCGTATTTCCTGCAACATAACGGCCAATAAATGCCTTTGCCTTGTCCCCTAAATTTCTCTGCTCCATCCACCGGCCAAATGCGGCACCAATGATCACTTGCATAATTGTGCTCCCTGCACCAAACAAAAATCCTGGCATAGAACCGAGCCATGGAGTTGGCATGGTAGGAGCAATCACGGTATAAAGAATGGTTGCCATTGCGCCCGTGCCCCAACCGGCAACGAAGCCGTGGAGCAATGCCAACTTCACAGGTACGGGTTTCCCGTCCTCAGATACAGCCGGAAGCAATCGTTCTACCCATGGAAAGAAATGAAAAGACTTGCCTCGGTTCAAGACATAATACCCAGAAAGCGCCATCACCAGTCCGACCAAGAAATAAATAATCGTTTCTTCTCCTGATTTCATCAAAAAACCTGCGAGTGCAAAATAGGCCAATTGGGAAACAATCGCCCTTTGCGCTGTGAACGCCGCCGAGAAGTAAAACCCCGCGCGCATCCCACCTTTAGTGCTGTAACTGCCGATGGCATAACTGAACGTGATCGGCCACGTATGTTCATCCGGTGTAATCCCGTGAATTATGCCAAGAAACAGAGCGGTCATTAAATCAATCATGAGTGATACATGTTGGGGATTCCACAAGTTTATCAATCGAATTCACCGAGCCTCTCTGGTGCACGTCGCACATGTACCGAACAAGTCAAGTTTGTGATACTCGACCGCACAGCCATCTGGAGTGCTAAGGTCCTGCTGACAATCATAAAGGTCATCGACGCGGTGGCATTGAAGACAGATAAAATGATGATGATGCGAGTGTGGGCAGCAGGTGTAATACACCGCACCATCTAGCAAGTACGGCGAGGCCAATCCAATTTTAGTCAAGACTTCGAGCATTCGATATACCGTGGTGAGTCCAATCCTCACTCCTGCGTCCAGCACTGATTGGTGAAGCTGAATCGGCGTTAATGCTTTGTTCGCATGTGAAAATAAATCGAGCAGTACTTCGCGCTCTTGAGTAAGGCGATAGTTTTGCTCATGCAACAATGAGCGGATATTCGTTATCATGATGACTCCTTTATTGAAAATGATTTTCAATAACGAATTGTACGGTTTGCCATCTCGTCTTGTCAACAAAACCTGCGACTGCTTGATTATGACGTAATTGTGGCGTTGAAGAACTGCCTAGTCTGTACAAGTGTCGTCCCTTTCACACGCATTCGGTTCAATATCCGTTTCTGTTAAAGCTAATGAATAGAGTCCGGAGATAGACGGTGTACTTTGTCCAGAAGTTGCCACGCTGGATGTCCAAAGGCACGGCGTGGAGGGAAGGAAGTTTGCCTCCCTTCCCCGCAGTCTTACGTTAGTTTAGAGTTATCAAGTAACGTCTGTGTTCCATGAGAGCAAGAGCCACGTCGTTGACAATAATGTACCAGCCCTTCGCAAATTCAATTCGGCATGGCAAGTTCAACTTCCCAACACAAAGCTCGAATCCCTCTCCGCAACTCAGCCAGTAAGGCGTGTCTCCTGTATCAACACACCACCGGTCCATATGGTCACAATAATACATGGTCATTGGCGGACGTCTCATGAGAGTTCACCCTGAATCACGCGATTCACGATGTGGTCGTCAATAATCCGCTGCCGGTTCTGGGCGCCGTACATCAAGCAATGTGTACAGATTTTGTTCACCAGTCGTGGGGCTCCTGTGGAGAAACGGTAGATTTCATCGATGGATTTCTCAGAAAAGATGGTTTGCTCTGCACCAGCATAGTTTAGGTGTTGCTCAATGTACTGCCCAACTTGAGCTCGGTCATAATAGTGGAGCCGACACTGCAAGTCAATCCTCTGGCGGATGGCGGCATATGCCTGCAGGTTGAGTCTGTCCCACAACTCATTTTGTCCCACCAGAATCAAGGCCATAGGACTCTGTGAGTCCATTTTGAAGTTGAGGAGGAATCTCAATTCTTCCAGCATCTCTCGGTCGAGCAAATGGCTCTCGTCCATGATGACCACTGGACTTAGATTATGGATACCGCGCATGAGTTCAATCTCACGATGCAATTGGCGTTTGGCGTCTCCACGATAAAACTTCGCCTCATATCCGAGTTGCTCTAACATCCCTTTGTAGAAATGACGAGGCGTTAGCTTTGAGTCTGACAGATACAAAATCTTGAACTTGGAGTTCTCAAGTGCGTCTGAGAACCGACGAATGGTCGTCGTCTTACCTGTCCCGCAATCTCCTGTGACTACGGCGAACCACTGTCGTTCTGCCGCATATTTGAGCCTGCCCAAAATATCCTCGATTCCTTGTGGCATGTATAGTTGGTCTGTCGGGATGTCACGGGAAAAGGGGGTGTGGATAAACTCGTAGAACGACTCAAACACTCCCTTCACCATCTTTCCAAACGCTGTCATAGCGTACGGCCGGGGTAATTTGGTCGATTCTGTCTTTATGCTTGTCCGCTGCTGCGGCAAGGAGCCGGGAGGAGTCTGCAGGAATGGTTCCAAGGTGTTCAGGCATAGAGGGACGCCTGCCTGAGCGTTCACCAATGACCAGCTCTCTTGCTGTCCATGGTTCATGGTTTGGATACTCAATCGTGAGTATCATCGTGTCAGTCGGGTCATACACAACATCGACTGTCCTGCCGATGAACGACAAGCCTACCTCGTACTTCTTACCCTGAAAACTGATGCATCCAGCCTTATCAACCTTACGCGTCTCCATGTGCAGGAAGGCGTTTGCCATAACCTCTGTACTCACGAACCGCAGTGGTTTCGGGTCACATTGATACGCCATTTGTGGACTTGTATTTTCACCGAGTGCAGAATGTGGTTTGTTCTGGTAGCATTCACTGAGCCAAACCTGAAACAATTCATTGAGTCGGTCGAGCGTTTGTTCTTTCTCCAGTGCAAACTCCGCAAGAAATGAATCGACCGTTTGATTCAGCCGTTCAATTTTTCCCTTACTTTCAGCTGCATAGGGTGCCGTATAGAGAAGACGTATGCCAAGCTTGGAACAAGTCCTAATCATCCACTTGTTGCGAAATTGCTTGCCGTTATCGAAATATACAGCTTCTGGCACCCCATATTTCTGCATCACTTGCCGCATGCAGTCGATGACAATGCACTTGTCAAGTGTCGCATAGAACGCTGCATGCAGAACATACCGCGTGGCGTCATCGATGAAGGCAACCAGGTAGGCCTGCACCTTTGTACCGCTGTTTCCAACAAAAACGTAGGGCCCAAACTTGATATCACTTTGGAACAATTGGTTGCGATGTTTCTTTTGGAATCGTCGAGCCGCAACGCCAGACTGGGTATACATCCGCATCTGCCTGGAACTATATCCTCGCTGTGCAAACCTCTCCTGCAACGTGCTACGCTTGATTTGCCCTTTCTTCGCTTTGCCTTCCCATTCTAAGATCTGAATAATTTGCGACACGCTTCGGCTTGGCACCTCTCTGCGTAGCCCAATCGCCGCGTCCAAGAGTTCGTCCTGAAACGGACATACATAGATTCGTACGACCTTTCCCCTTAGGTTTGAGTCCGCCGAACCCATCTTGGTGATATTCCCCGCGCCAAGTTCAAATGATTCGTCAGCAGATGAAAAAGGCAGGGCAACAATCCTCCGCCACTTTTAGGAAAGCGTTCGAGCGACAAAAAGCAAGGGAAAAAGGTCTCTTCAATGAAGAAAAATGATCGGGATTTTCGAGCGTTTGAAAACAGTGCAGTGTTTACGCGGATGGCTAAAGTTCTATCAGTTGCATTTCATAATGTGGGAGCGCCAGGGCATTGAATCTGCTTCGATGCTAAAGGCGTTCTTTTTGTTGTTTTTCGTCGATGATCCGCAAAATGCTTTCCATTCGCGCTTTGGTATAGGCGTAACCCGCTTCTGCCACTGCTGTTAATCGGTCAAATTGGAGCGCACCGATCGGCCCTACAGGGGGTGTTAGAAAAATATCTGCCGTTTGTGAAGAGAGTGCCGCGTGGCGTGCCAAACCAATATTGACCATTTGTTGAAAGAGGTGGCGCGGACGAAGAGACAGGCGGGAAGGAAGCTGCAAAAAGGCGTAATCGTGTCAGAGACGATGACAAAATCCGCACCAAGCGCTCGTGCCGGTTCTACAGGACAGTTGTCAATGAGGCCGCCATCTGCTAAAATACGATCTTTGAACATGACGGGTTGAAAGACAAGCGGAATGCTGATGCTTGCGCGGATCGCGCGCGCAAGGGTAATTTCCTCCTCGGTATCCCATAATGCACTTGGACGTTCGCCGAGCGCTTGAATGAGAGGGGATGGGCAAGTCCGGGAGGAAAAGACGACCTCACGTCCGTTTTGCATGTCGGTCGCAATAATTGCAAGAGGTTTTTGAACATCGCGAAGTGCGATGCCCTTTGTCTTGTCATGAATAAATTGTTCTAAGCGATCCCCGCGCAATAACCCTCCCCTGCGTTCTCTCTTAGTCCAGAATGTCAACAGACTTGTATCAGGATCAAGGTACCTGCGATTGAGGGTAGGCAGCGTTCGCAGCATTTCTTCAATCGAATTGCCAGCAGCATAAAGACCGGCCACCATTGCGCCGCTGCTCGTGCCGCTTACAATTTCAGGGTGGATACCACCTTCTGTCAATGCTTGTAACACGCCGATGTGAGCGCCTCCTGATGCGCCTCCACCAGCAAAGGTGAGCCCCACCTTCACATTTTCTCCATCCTTTCTAGTCGTCTGTATCGTTCATACGCGTGACGAGGTAATCTCTTTGCGCTGCATAGTTAAGTATGCCAAGTGCCTGTGCATTCTAACGCGAACAGAAAAGATAATCACATTTCTGCGAAGGAATTTTCAATTGGGTGCAGTGCGCGCATATGTACAGCCTCTGCGAGATCGGCAGGGTTGATTTCGATGCGATTGTCGAGATAAGAAATGGTTTGTGCCACACTCAGAATTCGCTTCGCACTTCGCATGTTTAGATGCAGTTGATTGACTAGACGAGAGTATAGCTCTCGCGTTTCAGGTGCGAGCGATGCGATGATCGAAGGATCTAATCGTCTCTTTGCATCAGTTTCATGGCGTTCTCTTAACAACCGTGCTTGCAAAATCCGTTCTCGCGCATCCCCTGATGTTAGAATCTTACCATAGGATGGCGATTCGTTTTCAGGCGAGCTGATCTTATATTCACTTTCCATCCATACGCTAAGATCAAAACGATCAAGCAGAGGGCCAGACAGTTTTGCTTGATATCGTCGAATGGCCTGCGCATCGCACTTGCATGCATGCGTGTGGGAACCAGCATAGCCACAAGGGCATGGATTCATCGCCGCGATGAGCAGGAACCGACTTGGAAATGTACAAGAGAGTGAGGAGCGCGCAATCGTGATAGAGCCTACTTCCAGAGGTTGACGCAGGCCTTCCAAAGCTTGGCGAGAAAACTCAGGCAGCTCATCGAGAAAAAGGACGCCATGGTGTGCAAGGCTCACTTCTCCAGGTCGGGGTTGTGCACCACCTCCCAGCAACCCTTGTGTGGAGACGGTGTGATGAGGTGAGCGAAAAGGCCGCAAAGAATGGTCTTGCATGGGCAATCCGGCGACGCTGTAGATTTGGCGTAAAGAACTCATTTCCAATTGTGAAAGGGGAGGGAGTAGTGTGTTCAATCGTTCTGCGAGCATGCTCTTGCCTGATCCGGGCGGCCCACACAGCAATAGAGCGTGGTTTCCCGCAGCGGCGATCAAAAGCGCTCTTTTTGCGACGCGCTGCCCGATCATGTCCGATAAATCAAACGCCTCATTTACGCCTTGTTGCGTGAATGGGATATGCGCAGGGGCTGTAGGGACTGTCAAAGTGCGTGTCGTTGTGTGCCTTTGCGCATTCCCATCGCACAGCCAACCAGTGACGTTCGCCAAATTGTTAAATGGCAGCAGGTTGTCACACTCTGAATACAATGGTTGAATCTCATCGGATGAAGGTGCAATGACAACCGCCTGGCGCGATTGCTGCAGAGCGAATTCAGCCGCTGTATACAGTCCGCGGAATCCACGCAAACTGCCGTCAAGCGCCAATTCTCCCAATGCGATGTGATGGGATGACAGTGGCGCGATTTGTTGTGTTGCGGATAAAATGGTGAGCGCGATAGCCAGATCCAGGCCAGTTCCATTTTTTCTCCAGTCAGAAGGGGACAGGCTGATCACGATGCGTCCTCTGGGCCATTGATATCCAGAATTGATCAGTGCAGATCGCACGCGCTCTTTGGCCTCTCGTAGGGAAGATGCAGGAAGACCCACGAGTTCAAACGCAGGCAACCCATTTTGAACATCACCTTCTACTCCGACCAAGAAGCCATTCAAACCGCTCAAGGCAACACTGTATACGACGGTATACACAAAATAAACCCCCGTTTCTCTCTAAGCATATGAGAAGAAAACGAGGTTGACCATGCAGGATCACAGAATTACAGCTGATTTTGAAGATCTCCTGTTTGTTGGATGTGAAGTGCGTGGATTTCACAGAGGGTTTGGCGAATCTCATCGATCCATGCCCTATCACCAAGTTTTTGGGCGACATTCCACACATCGAGCAGATGATCGATTTGCGCTTCTGTGACATAGGGTTTTGACGATGGATCAGGCCCTGGGTACATCGCCAGAATTTCTTCAATCTGCCCTGTCGACAGGATGTCAAGGAGGCTTGCACGCTTTATGCCATCGGTCTCACAGTGATGTGTATAGAGTGTGACTTCTGTAAAGATTTGCGGAGCCACATGCATGGCGTGACAGGTGTGGCAGAAAAGAAATGGGACATCTGTGAGCAGCACACCACCTTCGGAGTATAAGGGCGCCAATCGAGCAGTCATGGTAGTACCACAACAGAAGTCCATTTCAATTCCTCCTTTTATAATTGTATTATAACAGATCGCTTGCTTCTTGCAATAACGAAACAGCATTTTCACACTTCTTCCACGTATTGTCCGCATGATAATAAACCGCTAGAATGATACGTGAAATGGGGTTAATCATCAGTGCTAACGCGTGGATTAGTCAGTCGCCTGCATCATATGCCGCGAGATATGAAAATTTTTCTCTGGACGGACGCCTGTTTTGGCTTGTCGATTGGAATTTCGAATACACTATTGAACCTTCATATAAACGCGCTTGGTTATGGTGCGACAATGCTTTCAATGGTCAATGATGTGGTGCCTATGGTGGCGCTTATCCTGTCTGTGCCACTTGGCCACTTGGCAGATCGGTATGGGCGTAGCAAGATGCTGTTGCTGGGGACGCTGCTCATGGCGCTGGGGGCGTTGCTGGTGCCTTTGTTTCTCGCGCGGGCGGGAATTCTCTTTGGGCAATCTGTATTCGCAGTCGGGCAAGCGATGATCATGTCGACAGAGTTTGCCGTTGTCGCGCAGTACATGCCAGCCAATGACCGCCACTTTAGCATCTCGATTGTGTATGCAAACTTTACATTGATGATCGGAATCGGGTCTTTGCTTGGTGGCTTTTTGCCAGCTCATCTTCCACTTTTTCACACGGAATACGGATCTACGCTCTTGCTTGGCGGACTGATCTTTCTCATTGCCCCAATAGGGCGTTATTTCCTTACACCGGTTCCCGCGATACATACACCTAGCGAAAAACCTGCGGCGCTTTTCGAACGGCCAAATCGCCAAATACTCACGTTCTCAATTTTTCTTTTATTTCAGGGTTCGCCTATGGTTTTGTCGGTCCGTATTTGAATCTGATCATCAAAAATCAGTTTCACTTGTCAGTTTCGCTGATCGGACTGTTGCTTGCGATCAATCAATGCGCGCTTTTCATCGGGTCCGTGAGCACTCCCTGGCTTGTCGAGCGCTTTTTCGTTGCGGCGGACCATTGCTGTTTTGTTGACCATCGTAACACTTTCATATTTAAGCCTTGGATTCGAAGCGGCATTCTCTTTTTCTTTGTGCTCTTGCTGATCCAGTCCATAAGCAGCATGGCTTCTTTTCCTTTGCTTGACAGTACGGCGATTGATGTCGTCCGCGATGCGTTGCGTGCGAAAATGCAATCGTATCGCGCGCTGTTTCGCGGCGTCGGCAATGTAGTCTCTGTTTATGTCGGAGGGATCTGCTTGGCGCATCACGCGTATGGGTTTGCATTTTTACTGACAGGCCTTGTTTATGGCGGCATGCTTATGTTTTATCTTCGCTTCATTCGCTCACAGATTGTAAATGAATCTGCTGATACGCTTGGCGCTTAGCAATATCATGGCATGGATAGGAATTTAAGCGTTCGCTGCTTTCCTTATCCTTGAAATTTGTACATTCTTCGGTCATACTTCGAGAGTCGGGACTGTCTTTTTCACATGACTTTTTACTCAGTTTGGCGCGAGTTTGTCGCGCACGGGAGGAATAGGCATGAATATTCACGAGTATCAAGCGAAATCCGTATTAAAACGGTACGGTGTCTCTGTTCCTGAAGGAACGGTAGCTTTTACAGTGGAAGAAGCCGTAAAAGCCGCAGAAGCCTTCAACGGGAAGGCTGTTGTGAAAGCACAGATTCACGCAGGTGGTCGAGGAAAAGCTGGCGGTGTAAAACTAGCGCGTTCAATGGATGAGGTTCGTGCGCATGCAAATGAAATTCTCGGCAAAACACTTGTGACGCACCAGACAGGACCTGAGGGCAAGGTGGTCAAACGGCTTCTCATCGAAGCACTCACGGACATAAAA